>CAZMAE010000049.1:0-10448 GCA_964564205.1 uncultured Odoribacter sp.
TGAATCGAAGTTGAATCGGCGATAATCCGGGAGAACACCAGGAGAACACCGGGAGAACACCTGAAATACACCGGAAAAAGAACCGTGAAATTCGTTGAAAATGATCCTCAAATTAATTGAATCGTGTGAAGAAAATTTGTATTTTGGCCGCTTAAAAGTAAAAAGCGAAATTGACCCCCTTCCATTATCTTGCGGGGCGGACGAAGCGGGGGGGTACGACTTGAAGAAAGCCGTAAAAGGAAGTCTTGACAGGGGAATCGGTATGTTAAAATGGTAATATAGTATGGGACTATTCGGATTATTCGGAAAAACAAAGAAGGAAAAACTGGACAAAGGGCTGGAAAAAACCAAGGAGAGTGTATTTAAGAAACTGGCGAGGGTTGTCGTTGGCAAATCGAAGGTCGACGATGAGGTGTTGGATAATCTGGAAGAGGTATTGATTTCTTCGGACGTAGGAGTGGAGACCACCGTTCGGATTATAGAACGGATTGAAGCCCGGGTTCAACGGGATAAGTATATGGGAGTGGATGAATTAAACCGTGTGCTGAAGGAGGAGATCGTGGCTTTGTTGGAAGAAAATTCGGTCAATGATGCCGATTCCTTTGATTTGCCTGAAAAAGGATTGCCTTATGTCATTATGGTCGTGGGGGTCAATGGAGTCGGAAAAACGACGACAATCGGCAAGTTGGCGTATAAATTCAAGGAAGCCGGGAAAAAAGTGGTGCTGGGAGCGGCCGACACTTTCCGGGCTGCTGCTGTAGACCAGCTGGTGATCTGGGCGGAACGGGTAGGGGTGCCTATTGTGAAGCAGGCGATGGGATCCGATCCTGCCTCTGTAGCCTATGATACCCTGAATAAAGCCAGAAACGACGGGGCGGATGTGGTGATCATCGATACTGCCGGACGCTTGCACAATAAGGTGAATCTGATGAACGAGCTGACCAAGATCAAAAATGTGATGAAGAAGGTGTTGCCGGATGCGCCTGATGAAGTGTTGTTGGTGCTGGATGGATCGACGGGGCAAAATGCTTACGAACAGGCAAAGCAATTTACGCTGGCTACGGAGGTCAATGCATTGGCCATTACAAAATTGGACGGAACAGCTAAGGGTGGGGTGGTGATCGGAATCTCCGATCAGTTTAAAATTCCGGTGAAATACATTGGCATCGGTGAAAAGATGGAAGACCTGCAGGTGTTCCGCCGGGAAGAATTTGTCGATTCGCTGTTCAGTTGAAAACAGACTGTTGTGATGTTGGAAGATGCTGTGGCCGGTCTCTGTCACGATTTAAATGACCGGAACGATCCAGGGAACCGCTTCCTTGGCTGATTATGAAAAAGATTATTTTTGTTTTGCTGGCGGCAGCGATCGTGTGGGGATGGTGGTCTGTCTTGCCTTTCCCCCTGTTCCGTGTGCCTTATTCTACGGTGTTGCTTGACCGGGAGGACCGGATCATCGGATTGCGGGCAGCTGCCGACGGGCAAATCCGATGTCCGGATGCCGACTGCTTGCCTGAAAAGTATGTGCTGGCGGTGCTGGCTTTTGAAGATAAAATGTTTCTTTGGCATTCCGGAATCAACTGGTTTGCATTGGGCCGGGCGTTGGTATATAATTTGCGGGCCGGCCGTGTGGTTTGTGGGGGCAGTACGTTGTCCATGCAGGTTGTCCGTTTGGCTTTGGGCAATCCTCCGCGTACCGTTCCGGAGAAATTGAAGGAGATCATATTGACCTTGCGTTTGGAACAGAGTTATTCCAAACTGCAGATTCTGGGCATGTATGCCTCTCATGCTCCTTTCGGAGGAAATATCGTAGGACTCAGGGCGGCTGCCTTGAAATATTTTAACCGACAGCCGGAACAGCTGAGTTGGGCTGAGGCCGCTTTGCTTGCAGTGTTGCCCAATGCCCCGGCGCTCCTTTATCCCGGGAAGAATACGGACTTGCTTAAAGCGAAAAGGGACGGTTTATTGAAAGAATTGCACCGGAAAGGATGCCTGGACAAGGAGGCTTATGCGTTGGCCATTGCAGAGCCTTTGCCGCAGCGGTATTTTGACGTGCCTGCGGTTGCTCCCCATCTCTTTGACCGGGCTTGCCGGGAGAAAAAGGGACAGGTGTGCCGCAGTCATCTCGACAGCCGGCTTCAGCGGCAGGTGAATGAGATCGTCGAACGCCATACCGTTATGCTGAGCCAGAATTACATTTACAATGTGGCGGTGCTGGTGGCCCATGTCCCCAGCGGTGAGGTGAGGGCCTATGTGGGCAATAGCGCTCCCCGGAAAGGCAGCCGGGGAACGGATGTTGACATCATCCGCTCGGCGAGAAGCTCCGGCAGTATCCTCAAACCGGTGCTTTATGCCTTGATGCTGCAGGATGGTTTTATTTTACCCCGTACCTTGATACCGGATATTCCGTCGAGGTTCGGCGAGTATGCCCCTTCAAACTTCAACCGGGACTTCAAGGGTGCCGTTCCTGCGGAAACGGCTTTGATACAGTCGTTGAACATTCCTTTCGTACGCATGTTGAAAGAATATTCTTATGCGCGGTTTTACGATGATCTTCAGCAATTGGGCATACACTCCCTGAACCGGCCGGCCGATCATTATGGGCTCAGTCTTATTCTCGGCGGAGCGGAGACCTCCTTGTGGGATGTCTGCAATTTGTATGGCGGTATGGCTTCCGTCCTGCGTCATTATAATGAAGAGGACGGGCAATATTTTGCCGATGAATATGAAAGGCTGAGGTTGTGGAAGGAGGAAAACGGAGGGAGTGAAGGCCGGAAAAGGGAGGGAAGAAAAGGCCTGTTGAAAGCTTCGGCGATATGGCAGACTTTCAAGGCGCTTGAACATGTCGAACGGCCCGAAATGGAGTCGGGGTGGAAAAATTTTGTCTCGGCGATGAATCTGTCGTGGAAAACCGGCACCAGTTTTGGTTTCCGCGATGCCTGGGCGGTGGGGGTGAATCCGGATTATGTCATTGGGGTCTGGGTGGGAAATGCCGACGGTGAAGGACGTCCCGGTTTGGTGGGTGTTCGTTGTGCGGCTCCTGTCCTGTTCGAGGTGGCAGGATTGCTGGACGCTGAGTCGCGGTTCTACGAACCGGTGGAAGAAATGCAGGAAACGGTAGTCTGTCATCGGAGTGGTTACAGGGCTTCAGCCTTGTGCGGGGAGACGGATACGGTTTGGGTTTGTGCTGCAGGCCTGAAGACCGGCACTTGTCCGAATCACAGACTGGTTTATCTCGATCCTTCGGCCGAATGGCAGGTCAGTTCCGATTGTGAGGAGGTGGCCCGGATGCAGGCGAGAGCGTGGTTCATCTTGCCGCCTGTGCAGGAATATTATTATTGCCGTACCCATTCGGACTACCGGAAGCTTCCTCCTTTCCGTCCCGGTTGTTCTGCCGGGGAGGAAGAATTGATGGAGATGATTTACCCTGAAAAGGGCACTCGGGTTTTTATTCCCCGGGATTTTGGCGGGAAGCCCGGAAAGGTGATTCTGGAAGCCGTCCACCGTATTCCTGCTACACCCGTTTATTGGTATGTCGATGATCGCTACCTTGGTGCGACCAGACATGTGCACCAAATGGAAGTGTTTTTAAAAGAAGGGACTTACCGGCTTTCACTTATGGACGAAGAAGGCCATCTGTTGCAGCAAAGATTTACTGTCGTGGGTAAATAAGGGTATGGGATGATGGCGCTTTTATGAAATGAAAAGGGCCGGCATAGGTTATTCCGGCCTTTTTGCATTGTTTTTCCGTTTGAACGTTCGTCCGGATTTTTCTGACCGATGGGAAGAATTGAATTTTTTCCCGTGGTGACGGGCGAAACTCTTCGGGTTATATTCCGGTCCCGGACCGATTTGCGGGGGAAGCGGGATTTTATAGATGTCTTTCCCGATAAATTCTTCTATCCGGTGGAATTTTCCCTGTTCGGCCTCACAGACAAAGGTGATGGATACCCCTTCGGCATTTGCGCGGCCGGTTCGTCCTATCCGGTGGATATAGTCTTCGGGATCGTGGGGAACGTCATAATTGATAATCAGACTGATGTTGTCGATATCGATTCCTCGGGCAACGATGTCGGTAGCTACCAGAATATCGGTCTTGCCGTTTTTAAAGTCCAGCATGACCGCTTCGCGTTCGTCCTGTTCCAGATCGGAATGCATGGCGGCAACATTCAGCTTTTTCCGTTTCAGCGCATAGGCCAAGTCTTTGACTTTTTGTTTGGACGAGGAGAAGATGATGGACTTTTTGTTGGGAGATTTGCCGAAGAGTTCCAGTATAATGGGCATTTTCTGTGTTTCGTAACAGATATACGCCGATTGTACAATCGATTCGTTGGGTTTGGAAATGGCGATATTCACTTCTGCCGGATCGTGTAGGATTTGTTTGGCCAGCTGCCGGATCTTGGGGGGCAAGGTGGCGGAAAACATGATGGTTTGCCGTTGTTCGGGTATTTTTTTTACAATCTGCATGATATCGTCAAAAAAACCCATGTCGAGCATCCGGTCGGCTTCGTCCAGTATGAAATATTCTACATGAGAGAGGTCGGCTCCGCTATTGGCGATGTGTGACAGTAACCTGCCCGGAGTTGCAATCACGACGTCCGCTCCCATCAGAAGTCCTTTTTTTTGCTGATCCCAGTCGGCGCCGTCCCCGCCTCCGTAGACCACTGTGGTGGAGATGGGCATGAAATAGGAGAAGCCTTCGAATTGCATGTCGATTTGCTGGGCCAGTTCCCGGGTAGGCACCATGATTACCGCACGGATATGATTGTTTGTATTGTTTTCACACAGCAGGCGGTTTAATAAAGGCAGAGTGTAGGCCGCTGTTTTCCCTGTTCCTGTCTGGGCGCAACCGATAATATCTTTTCCTTTTAAAATGACCGGGATGGTTTGTTCCTGAACAGGAGTCATTTCCTGAAAATTCATGGACTCGATACCTTGCAGTACTTCCTCTTCTAAATCTAATTCATCAAATCTCATGTGTAATAGCTAAATGTTTTTCTCTGTTTCGCGAACAAAGTTAAGTAAAAAAATCTTGCCTCAAAGATACAGCTTTTTAGGCATTATTTTTGTTATTCCCACAGCAGATATTAAAGAATGTTTTTTAATTTTGAAACCAATCCGGAGGAGGAGATTAACTGAATTATGGCAAAAATAACGACGGCTTTGTTTGATTTCGATGGTGTTGTGGCTGATACGGAGCCGCTTTACGATGTTTTTTGGGCAGATGTGGCTGAACGGTATCATATCGGCATTTCTGATTTCCCTTTGAAAATCAAGGGAATGGTATTGAAACATATTTTTGAGGTGTATTTCTCCGCTTATTCTGAAGAAGAGACAGCGAAGATCGCAAAGGCCTGTGCTGAATATGAACTGCAGCTGGACTTTCCTGAGATTGCCGGGTCCGGGGCTTTTTTGCATTGTTTGAAAGAACGGAATTTTAAGCTGGGGCTTGTCACCAGTTCTTCTGCCTTGAAGATGCAGAGGGCTTTAAAGAAAATGGAACTGGAGGGGCTTTTCGATACGTTGGTCACTGCAGACCGGGTTACGCGGGGGAAACCTGATCCGATGGGCTATTTGTTGGCGGCCAGCGATTTGCATTCGCAGCCTGCAGAATGTGTGGTTTTTGAAGATTCCTTTTCCGGCATACGGGCGGGTACTGCAGCGGGAATGAAGGTTATTGGTTTGGCGACGACTAATCCTGCTGAGGCTATAGACAAGCTGGTGAGTGCAGTGATTCCCGATTTTTCTGATTTAGACGGAGTGTTTGCCTTGTTACAGGCAGAACGTCATTTTTAGCTATTTTAATCTTAACTTTCTTAAAATAACGAACTTTTCATGACTGCTGTCCGTTGATTTTATACAACTATAAAACAACTAAAGTTATGAAAAGCGAAAGTTCAAAATTATTATTGGGTTTAGGAATCGGAACCATTGTCGGAGTTGCAGTCGGTTATCTGATGTCGGGTGAAAATCGTCAGAAAATGGAAAAAAACATCCGGGATGTCGGTTATGAGATCAAGGATGGAGCAAAAAATGTCTTTTCCAAGGTGAAGTCAAAGGCTGAAGAAGCAGGTTCTAAAGCGGCCGGCAAAGCCGAAGAATGGTCGGACAAAGCCGGAAACAAAGCTGAGACATGGGCGGATAAGACAGGCGGGAAGACTGAAGCTTGGGCCGATAAGGCTGGTGATAAGGCCAAACAATGGTCGGAAAATACCGGAGAAAAGGCTAAACAATGGTCGGAAAAGGTCGGTGAGAAAGTAAATACCGCTGCAGAAAACTTTTCACAGAAAGCCGGCGAATTCCGTCAGCATACGGACAGTAAGTCCCAGTCTGCCGGTGGAATCAACAATTCTTATACCACTGGTTTTTCACAGGAAAAAAATGTCAACAAGGAAAATCTGAAAAGTGAGAAGTAAGCTTGATGGCATGGAAAATGATCCTGAGAAAATATTTGCTTGTCTGAAAGATGAAATTTCCAACTATGCGGGCTTAAGGCTGCGTTTGTTGAAACTGATGGCCATTGAGAGGGCAGCCGGCTTTTTGTCGGCTCTCTCTCATAGCTTGATCCTCTTGTTGTGGGCTTTTTTTACCGTTCTGTTTTTATTTATAGCCCTTGGATTTTATCTCGGGGATTTATTGGGAAGCGTAGCTTTGGGTTTTTTGATTGTTGGTGGAATCTATCTGATGCTGATCCTGCTGTTTGTTTGGGCGAAATCAGGGATCAGGATGCAATTGACGAATATTTTTATAGATGCCTTACAGACAAATGACGAAGATGATGATGACGATGACGAAGAAAATAGGTCCGCAGACTCCGCTCGGGCAGCTGCTGGAGGAGAAACGAACGATCCGCAGGCAGTACCGGGAATCGGAGAGTAGGCTCAGGGATCAATTACATTATATTCGTTCGCATGCCGGCCGTATGCTGTTGTCGGAAATGTCGGGTGTCTTTACGCCGGGCCGGAAGAAAGGTGATGAGAAAACGGACGGTGAAAGTTTGACAAATCCTCGCTGGATGCATCTGATTTGGCAGATCCTCCGGCCTTTCGTATATCGTTGGATGGGCGAAATGGGGTGGCGGATGTTTAAAAGCATGTTCAGAAAGAAAAAATAATGATGAGGTAATGAAGTTTTTTTATATTCTTTCCCGCTCATCTTCCGGGTGAAAGGGGATGGGAAAAGACACGTAGTTTGCCGTATTTGAAGATGGGTGGAATGCGATGTTGAGTTTATCAGCTATTTTGAACCGGAATCGTGTAAAAATATGTATTTTCGTTGAGCGTTTCAGATGCGGGTTCGTCTGACCGCATATTCCTGTTTGGAACCATACCGTGTTCATTGGGAATAAAAGCTGAAATGGGGGAGAGGTTATCGTCTTGCCTGCGGCCGTTAGCCTCACAATAGTTGAAAACATGACTCAAAGTACAAATCTTCATGCCCTGGAGACCGCTCCTGTAAGCAAGTTGTTGCTTCAGTATTCGATACCGGCTATCATAGCCATGACGGTAACTTCCGTGTACAATATTGTCGACAGCATTTTTATTGGTCATGGGGTGGGGCCTTTGGCTATTTCCGGTTTGGCGCTGACCTTTCCCTTGATGAATCTGATTATTGCTTTCTGTACGCTTATCGGTGTGGGCGGTGCGGCTGTCAGCTCGATATACCTGGGACGGAAGGAGCATCGGAAAGCTGTTGAAGTGCTGCATAATGTATTTATATTGTGTATTATAGCCGGCTTTTGCTTCGGAGGGATAGTATGGTGTTTTCTGGAGGATATCCTGATGTTTTTCGGTGCAAGTGCGGACACATTGCCTTATGCCCGAGATTTCATGCAAGTGATTTTGATGGGAAATCCGGTCTCTTTTTTGTTTATCGGGCTGAATAATGTGATGCGGGCGACGGGATATCCCCGGAAGGCGATGTTTTCTTCTTTGCTGACTGTGGGAGTAAATATCATATTGGCACCGGTTTTTATTTTTCACCTGGGTTGGGGGATCCAGGGTGCGGCCACGGCAACGATTCTGGCTCAGGTCTGCGGTTTGGCATGGGTATTAAGCCATTTCGCCCGTTCGTCGGGTGAGGTCCGTTTTACACGGGGGTTTTATAAACTGAGGAGACATATCATGGTCAGCATATTTTCCATCGGGATGGCTCCTTTTTTGTTGAATGTCTGTGCCAGCGCTATTGTGATTATTCTGAATCATCGTTTTAGCGTTTATGGAGGCGATTTGGCCATAGGCGCTTACGGAATCGTGAACCGGATAGCCACTTTGTTTGTGATGGTGGTGATCGGGCTGACACAGGGGATGCAACCCATTGTCGGATATAATTATGGCGCCGGCCATTTTGATCGGGTGCAGAAGACCTTGAAAAAGGCTATTTTTGTCGCTGTGGGGGTGATGAGTGCAGGATGGCTGATGAGTGAATGTATACCTGAACATATCGTAATGATGTTTTCGGACGACAGCGGGCTGAATGTGTTGGCTAAAGAGGGCTTGCGCATAGCCATTCTGGCTTTCCCCATGGTGGGGGCGCAGATTGTGATTACTAATTTCTTTCAGTCTATCGGAAAAGCTAAAATTTCCATTTTGCTTTCGTTGGCCCGGCAATTGTTGGTTTTGGTTCCTATGCTTTATATATTGCCGCATATCGGTCAGGCCGGGATTTACGGGGTGTGGGGAAGTATGCCCCTATCGGATTCCCTGGCTTTTATCGCTTCGGTGGTTACCTTGCGGTGGTATATGAAAAGGGTGTGGGGGAAGGAAGTGCGCTTGTAAATGGGCAAGAAGACAGATATGAGAGAAGGGGGGAGAAGATGAATCCGGGGCTGTGGTTTTCAGCTGTTGAAAAGACCGTTTGAATCGGTAGTTTTTCTTATTTATTGTGTAACTTTCGGCCTCGAATACAACGGGTGAGAAGAGCCCGGCAGAACAAAATTAGCAAAATGAATTTTTTTAAGAGCAAAGAGAGTGAGTCGGAAGCTGAAGCTGCCCGGCGATATGAAATAGGGCAGAAAATAAAAGCTTATAAGGCAAAGGGATGCCGCGTGCCGACGCGCAGGATGATTAAAACCCGGGAGCAGATAGAGGGCATTCGCCGGAGTGCAGCGATCAATACAGCCGTGCTGGATTATGTTGCGGCAAATATCCGGGAAGGGATGAGTACGGAAGAAATCGATGTCTTGGTGCACGATTATACGGTAGCGCAGGGTGCGGTGCCTGCTCCGCTTCATTTTGAAGGTTTTCCCAAAAGTGTATGTACTTCTGTCAATGACGAAGTGTGCCATGGCATTCCGGACGAGCGGGTAGTGTTGCGGAACGGGGATATTGTCAATGTGGATGTTTCCACCATCTTCGATGGTTATTATTCGGATGCTTCGCGGATGTTTATGATCGGTGAAGTGCAGCCGGAAGTCCGCCGCTTGGTGAAAGTGGCTAAGGAATGTCTGGAAAAAGGATTCAAGGCAGCCCGGCCTTGGGGATTCTTGGGAGATATCGGAGCTGTCATTCAGGAGCATGCAGAAAAGAATGGTTATTCTGTGGTCCGGGAGTTCGGAGGACATGGCGTGGGATTGAAATTTCACGAAGATCCCTTTGTCAGCCACACCGGACGCCGGGGAAGCGGCATGTTGCTGGTGCCGGGAATGGTGTTTACCATTGAGCCGATGGTCAATATGGGATCCCGCAAAATATATATCGATGCCGATAATGACTGGACGGTGCTGACCGATGACGGCAAGCCTTCCGCTCAATGGGAATATACGGTTTTGATTACAGAAACCGGAGCCGAAATGATTACGGGATAAAGTTTTGGAGGTTTTCCCTGATTTCTGCCGGCGTATCGGCCAGATAGCAGGCCCCCTTTTCTTCGAGTTCCTGGCGGGGGCGGAATCCCCAGGTGACTCCGACGGAGGTAAGACCGCTGTTGCGGGCTGTTTGCATGTCAACGCCGGAATCTCCTACGTAAAGGGTGGCGGATTTTTTTATTCCGGTTTGTTTAAGGATGTCGTATACAATGGCAGGATCCGGCTTCACCGGAACATTCTCCCGTTGTCCCAATACGACGGAAAACAGGTCCTTTTCAAAAAAGTGCCTGATCAGTTCTGTTGTGCCTTGCTGGTATTTGTTCGAAGCGACTGCCAGACGGATTTTTTGCTGCCGCAGTTGGGATAGTAGTTCAGGTATTCCGGGATAAGGCCGGCTAAGGTCTGTTTTGTGTTGTTGGTAATAAGCGACAAATTCTTTCCTGATCCTGAGGATAATGTCTTCGTGCCGGGCATTTTCCGGCAAGGCACGCTCGATCAATTTTGTAATGCCGTTGCCTACAAAATAGCGGTAGGCATTTAATTCATGCTCCGGATATCCGTATTTTCGCAAGGCATAGTTGGTGCTGACGGCCAGATCGCCGAGTGTATTCAGCAATGTTCCGTCCAGATCGAAAATGATGAGTTC
>CAZMAE010000050.1:0-4441 GCA_964564205.1 uncultured Odoribacter sp.
GGTGTTAACCGCGCTTCCGGCAGATGTTTGCTGAGATTGGTGAAAAAGATATGTCTTTAAAATTTGTTTATGTAGTCGGAACGGTTAACTTTGCTAAGTAGTTGTCATTGTTTACATCTGATTTGTTTTTTCAGAATGTTAGCATTCTTCGTGAACCGAAATTATTTTTTGCTGAATGTTGAATAAATTTTTTTGTTGGGTTATCCTTGTTTTTGTCTTCTGTGCTTTTATTGTTCCTGGAAACGATTCTTTTCCGGATCGTCTGGTGCAGTGTATGATGGAGTTTGTGCAGCATCAGCCGCAGGAAAAGGTGTATTTGCATACCGACCGGGATCAGTATGATGCGGGTGAAAAGATATGGTTCCGGGCTTATCTGACCAATTCGATGAATCACAAGCGTTCTGATTTCAGCCGTTATGTATATGTTGAGTTGCGTGATTGTCAGGATAGCCTTTGTACCAGGGTGAAGCTGGCTTTGTGCGATTCCGTTTTTGCCGGATACATGCCCTTGTCTGAAAAATTGCCTCAGGGTAATTATTTCTTAAGAAGTTATACTTATTGGATGCAAAATGCCGGAGATGATTATATTTTCAGGAAAAAAATCCGGGTGATCAATCCCGGGGATTCAAAAGTGCAGACGGAAGTGACTTATGAAGATACCGGTAAGGGGCAGGTGGCCAAGATCCGGTTTTTCAATTTCAGAAAAGAACCCTATGGGAAAGTTTTTGTTGATTACATTCACAACAATCAGCTGAAAAGGGACCGGACGGATGATGACGGTTGTATGTATGTGAAAGTGGATAGTACGGATTTCGGAAAGCGGTTTAATGTGCAATTCCGGGACGGTGGACCTATTAAATATAAGGGGACGGTGTTTTTGCCCGATTTGCGCAAGGATTTCGAACTTTCTTTTATGCCGGAAGGTGGTGATTTGCTGGTGGGGTGCCGGCAAATGGTGGCTTTTAAAGCCATTGGCTGCGATGGTTTATCGCGGCAGGTGACGGGTGTGGTGGTGAATAAAAAGGGTGAACAGGTGGCTTTTTTGCAAAGCTTGCATAAAGGAATGGGTGCCTTTGAACTGGCGGTTGAGCCCGGAGAGGAGTATACTGCTGTGGTTAAATGCGAGGACCTGGAAAAGCGGTTTGCCTTGCCGAAGTCCACAGCCCACGGGATGGCCCTGAAGGTGGTTTCCAATGCCGAAATGCTTGGGTATGCTTTGCTGGGTGCCGATAATGTTCCTTTGAAGGAAGATTTGTTTTTTGTTATCCATTCCAGAGGCGTTCCATTGGTATGTCAGCCTATAAAGGTCGGGGATAAGGGGAAACTATCTCTTCGGAAATTACCCGAAGGAATTTTGCATTTATTGGTGACAGACAGTCAGGGAACGGTGTATACCCAGCGTTTGTGTTTTGTTCGTTGGGAGAATCGTCCGGAATTGCTTTTGCATACCGACCGGGAAGCTTATGGGGTGCGCGAACCGGTGTATGTAGATGTACAGTTGTTGGCTGATAGCAGTCAGGTGATGGAAGGATCTTTTTCGGTGGCGGTGACCGCAGATGGAAAGTGCGGGCGCGACTCTCTGGCCGGGAATATTCTGTCAGATTTGTTACTGACCTCCGATTTGAAAGGATACGTAGAGGATCCGGCTTTTTATTTTAGAGACAATCGGGTAATCACGAGGAGATTCCTGGATTTACTGATGATGACGCAGGGATGGACTCGTTTCGATATGCGGAAAGTATTGAAGCAAGAGTACGATTCTATGCATTATTACCTGGAAAGAGGTCAGGCGATTTCGGGAAAGGTAAAAAATTTTTGGGGAAAGAGTGCCGGAAATGCCAATTTGATATTGTTGGGCACTAACGGAATTTTTCAGTTGGTAAATGCCGATACCAACGGTTTTTTTATGATCGAAGGCATTGCTTTCCCGGATAATACGAAATTTGTTTTACAGGGAAAAAATAAAAGGGGGCGGCGGAATGTGGAGGTTATTGTCGATCAGGATGAATATTTGCCTCCTAGTGTGAAATGGCCTTTCGGCGGGGAGTTGATGAGCCGGGAAGAAGATTTCTTTAAAAAGTTTACCCGGGATTATTATTACGATAATGGCATCAAGGTGTATGTTCTGGACGAGGCTGTCGTTAAACAGAAAGTGCTTAAGAAAAACTATTCTTTTTACGATGGCATGGCGGATTACAACCTTGATTCGGCAAAGCTGGCCTCGATGGAAAGTATGGATATGAGAATGGTGTTGCAGGAGATTCCCGGTGTTGAGGCATGGGGCGATTCGGTGACCTGCTTTGGAAAATCTGTTTATCTTATGGTGAACGATTTTGAGGAAGAATTCAGTGATATCCTCAATATGACTCCGCGGGATTTGGTGAGTGTCAGTTTTATTCGTCCGCCGTTGTCCGAAACGCTTTTCGGGGGAAAAGCAGCCTACGGTGCGATCATCATGACTACCAATCCGAATTTCGTATCCCGCGATGCTCCAAGATTGAATATGGTAACCTTCTCCACGCTGGGATATCAGCGTAAAGCAGAATTCTATATGCCTCATTACGAAGTCGATTCTATCCGTATGGCTCTGAAAGACTCAGTGGACTATCGTACCACTGTTTATTGGAATCCTGACGTGCGGACCGACAAATCAGGAAAGGCTGAGTTCTTTTTTACCACCTCTGATGGTTATGGGCCTTATACCCTGATCATGGAAGGTATTTTGAATGATGGTACGGTTTGTCGTAAAGAGAAGAAGATTAAACTGAAAAGTTGGTAGAAAAGACAGGAAAATGTTCGGAGTCAGTATGATGGATAATCTTATCGGGGGGCTGACCAGTCGATGTCGCGATGTAAAAAGAAAGTCCGGAAAGGGTAGCACCTTAACGGACTTTCGTTTTAAGGGAATGCTGTCCCAGGATGAGGGTCAGCTGGCAATTTTTCCGGTATTATTTTTCCGTCTTATTGCTTTTTGAGCTGCTCCTGGAAGATTTGGTCTGTACGTTTTGGTTTTCGCCGCTACCGCTTTTCTCGGTGGAGCGTTTGGAGGAAGTCCCGCTTTTAGAAGCAGTGCTTCCGCTTTTTGTTTTTTGGTTTTCGCCTTTCATAATCAATTGGTTTGGTTAGTAATAAAAAGTGTTCCGCTGTTCGAAGTGAACGGAAACTATCGTAAGCCACCTTGATGGGTGTTATTTTCGTTGTCTAAAGGATTATTTTTACCGGCACGGTGTTCATGATCTTCGACATTGCCGTTCGTGGAACGATTGGGAGAGAAATAGTTCTTGTGGTGAACCTGTTCTTCATGGGCATCCTGAATTTTTTCTTCTGCCTTATTCATTTTCTTCTCTGCTTTGTCCATTTTTCTCATGCCGTCGTTTTCGTGACCTTGGGCAAATTTGTCTTCAGCCTTCTCCAGTTTCTTTTCGGCCTTATCCATTTTTTTGTCGGCTTTTTCGTACTTGTCGGCTACCCGTTCCTGGCTGGTTGGGCTGTTCCATTCATTCGTTTTATTTTCGGTGTTGCCGGTCCGGTCGTCGGCTTTTGATCCGGTTTTATGTACTCCTTCGTTTATTTCGTTGCGAAGATGACCGGCACGTTGTTCTGTGTTGCTTCCGGTTTCGCCTTGGCGGATTTTTCCATATTGGGTTTCATCCTGTTTGTTATGTTCGCCTGCCCGTACCTGATCCGTATGTTGGTGATGCGTTTCCTGTCCGGTGTGGTTTTCAGTATTCCCGGTTGTGCTGTGTTGTGAAGATTGTCCGGCTCTTTCCGGAAAATTTTCATTGTTGTTTGTTGTGTTCATAGTTGCATGTTTTAATAGTTGTACTTAATTGCCGGATATTCCCGGTTGATGATTGTTTGACTGATGAACGTTTACGTGTGGATTATGTTTGTTAAATAGTGTTATATTAATCTGATTTGTAATAATTTATATGTTGTTGAATAATGTGTGTGGAGATTGATTAATTTCTATTGAAATGTTTGCGGAATTGGTGCCGGATTCCGGTTTGCCGGCCAAGGTGCATAAAATGACCTTAATCCATTGGGGGAAAAAGAAAAACTCCTGAAAATACTAATTTTCAGGAGTTCGCTTTGTTTTGCTTTTTGATTTGGTGAACTCGGCGGGAGTCGAACCCACAACCTCTTGGGCCGTAACCAAGTGCTCTATCCATTAAGCTACGAGTCCGTGTCTTATCTCTAAAGCGGTGCAAAGATATGTACAAAAAATATTCCATGCAAGTTTTTTGTTGCTTTTTTTCAAATAAAGTCTCGGATGAACTAATAAGTTCTTTGTAGTCAGGAACTTATCGTCCAAACCCTGTTCGCAGGGTAGAAATCTCCAAGGATAATGGCAAGACCAGAGTGGCAAACCTAAAGAAATATGGTGCTCTTGACTGGACAGGCATATCAATGGGGGGAACACCCGTCTTGACTATTGGCG
>CAZMAE010000051.1:0-10858 GCA_964564205.1 uncultured Odoribacter sp.
GATAAGGGGCTGATAAAATAAAGCTTGTACTAAGGTAAGACAGACGGGGAATGTATGTTCCCCGTTTTTTTATGCCCGGGCTGAAAATAATTTCTGTCTTTATTTTTTCAGATGAATGACAAAAACATTAAATTTAGGGCATTTAAGATTTTACGATTCCGGGTATAGATTCAGAACAGGTGTTTTTGTCGATGTCGTTTTGGCATGTTGTATTCTCCGTCGTAAATCGATAATGAAAATGATTGATTATGGGTAAAAGAAAAAAGAAAAGTGAGCCGGTAATGAGTAAGGGAGAGTTGAGAAAACGGCTCAATGTCTTGATGGGCAATCATCCTGCCGAAAGTTTTAATTACAAGCAGTTGTCCATGCGTTTGCAGTTTAAAAGCATGGAGATGAAGCGGCAGGTGTCAGGTGTGCTCCGGGAGATGGCCGAAGACCATGAATTGACGGAGATTTCTACGGGGCGTTACAGGATTAATCGTGCGGGTTCCTATATCACCGGAATTGTGGAATTGACATCCAGGGGAGCCGCTTATATCCTGTCGGATGAAAGCGAGGAAGATGTTTTTGTGGCTTTCCCCGCTCTGAAGCATGCTTTGAATGGGGATAAGGTGAAGGTGTTGGTCTATGCCAGAAGCCGGAATCGCCGTCCGGAAGGAGAGGTGGTAGAGATTCTGGAGCGGAGAAAGGGCACGTTTGTAGGCGTTTTGCAGAAGGCTGCCAATTATGCGTTTTTAATTCCTGCGGGGAAGCAGTTGCCTTATGATGTGTTTATACCGACAGAGCATTTCCATGGAGCTGAAGACGGAGATAAGGTGGTGGTCAAGATCAAGGAATGGCCTGAGAGTCAGAAAAATCCGGTGGGCGAAGTAATCGAGGTGTTGGGGAAGCCCGGCAATAATGATACGGAAATGAATGCCATTATGGCGGAATATGAATTGCCGGTGAAATTTCCTCCCGCTGTTTTGCGGGCAGCTGAACGGATTCCGTTGGAAATTCCTGAGAAAGAGTTGCAGAAGCGCAGGGATTTCCGCGATGTGGTTACTTTTACTATCGATCCCAAGGATGCGAAGGATTTCGACGATGCGCTTTCGTGCCGGGAACTGGAGGACAGTATCTGGGAGGTGGGGGTGCATATTGCCGATGTCAGTTATTATGTGAAGGAAAATTCCGTGCTTGACAAAGAGGCTTTTGCGCGTGCCACTTCGGTTTATCTTGTTGACCGGACTATCCCCATGCTACCGGAGCGTTTGAGCAACGGTGTATGTTCTTTGCGCCCGGATGAAGATAAATTGTGCTTTTCGGCCGTGTTTAAGATGGATGCGAATGCGCAGGTGCTGGACCAATGGTTCGGCCGGACGCTTATCCGCTCAAACAAGCGGTATGCTTATGAAGAAGCTCAGGAGATCATAGAGGGGGGAGAGGGAGAATATAAGAAAGAGATTCTTTTGCTGAACGGATTGGCACAGAAATTAAGAGAAGAACGTTTCAAAGCCGGAGCTATTGATTTCGACAGGGAGGAAGTAAAATTTGACCTGGATGAGAACGGCAAACCGATCGGGGTGTTTTTTAAGCGGTCGAAAGAAGCCAACAAGTTGATCGAGGAGTTTATGCTGTTGGCCAATAAGAAAGTGGCCGAGCGTATCGGAAAGCCTAAGCCGGGGAAAAAAGCGAAAACTTTTGTTTACCGTATTCACGAGAGTCCCTTGCCCGATAAACTGGAAGACTTCAACCGGTTTGTGGCCCGTTTCGGATATACGGTGAAAACGGGCAGCCGCAAGGCATTGACCACTTCGATGAATCAGCTGATGAGCGAGGTGAAAGACAAGCCGGAACAGAATATGATAGAAACGCTGGCGGTGAGGACGATGGCTAAAGCGATATATTCCACGGATAATGTCGGGCATTACGGTTTGGCTTTTAGTTATTACACTCATTTTACTTCTCCCATCCGCCGCTATCCGGATGTGATGGTGCATCGCCTCTTGCAGAGGTATTTGGAGGAAGGCCGGTCGGTCAATAAGGAGAAGTATGAGGAATATTGCAGACATTCTTCCGATATGGAGCAGTTGGCTGCCAATGCCGAGCGTTCGTCTGTCAAGTATAAGCAGGTGGAATATATGTCCGATAAAATCGGGCAGGTATTTGAGGGTACTGTTTCCGGTGTGACCCAGTGGGGGCTGTATGTGGAAGCCGATGAGTCGAAATGTGAAGGGATGGTGCCGATCGCCGAGCTGGACGACGATTATTACGAATTTGACGAGAAGAATTATTGTATTGCGGGCCGTTATCATCATAAGGTGTATCAGTTGGGGGATAAAGTGAAGATACGGGTGGCAAAGGCTAATTTGGTGGCCCGTCAGCTGGACTTTGCACTGGTCGGGGAGGCTGCTGTTGGCGGAGAGGCTGTGCCTGCCTGCAGTAAAGAAGTCAGAGGTAATAAGTTTAAAGGAGGGAAAAGGGGGAGAAGAGCGAAAGGGAGGTCGTGAGAAGAAATGAATAGAGAAACCATGGAATATATTATAATGGTAAGTATAAATTAGAGTGGTTATGATTTCATTTACGATTTGCTTGTTGGTATTGATAGCCGGGTATTTTGTTTACGGCCGTTATGTGGAAAAAATTTTCGGTCCGGACCGGGACCGGAAGACTCCAGCGTTGACTAAGGCGGATGGTGTAGATTATATGCCTTTGCCGACATGGAAGATTTTTATGATTCAGTTTCTGAATATTGCCGGACTGGGACCTATCTTCGGGGCCATTATGGGGGCGAAGTTCGGGACTGCTTCTTATTTGTGGATCGTGTTGGGGAGTGTGCTGGCTGGTGCGGTTCACGATTATTTTTCAGGCATGTTGTCCATCCGCCACGGCGGAGAGAGCTTGCCGGAAATTATCGGCCGTTATCTTGGACTGACCACGAAGCAGGTGATGCGGGGGTTTACGGTGATCCTGATGGTGTTGGTGGGGGCTGTTTTCGTGGCCGGCCCCGCGGGATTGCTGGCCAAGCTGACGCCCGGATACATGGATACGACTTTTTGGATCATCGTGGTTTTCCTGTATTATATGCTGGCCACTTTGCTTCCGATCGATAAGATTATCGGCAAGGTATATCCTATTTTTGCCGTGGCTTTGCTTTTTATGGCTGCGGGCATTCTGACGATGCTGTATGTGTATCATCCTGTTTTGCCGGAGCTGTGGGAGGGGTTGGAGAATACGCATCCGGATGCGGCCTCCTTGCCGGTGTTTCCGATCATGTTTGTGAGTATCGCTTGCGGCGCCATTTCGGGCTTTCATGCTACGCAGTCGCCTATGATGGCCCGGTGTATGACCAATGAGAAATATGGCCGTCCGGTTTTTTACGGGGCGATGATCACCGAGGGGATCGTAGCTTTGATCTGGGCAGCAGCGGCTACCTATTTTTATCATGGGAACGGCATGGAGGAGAATAATGCTTCTGTGATCGTGGATGCGATCACTAAAAATTGGCTAGGAGCGGTTGGCGGGGTGTTGGCCATTCTGGGTGTTATTGCCGCCCCGATTACTTCGGGGGATACGGCTTTCCGTTCGGCCCGGCTGATTGTTGCCGATTTTATGGGGATGGAACAGAAAAGTGTCCGGAAGCGGTTGTATATTTGTATCCCGATGTTTTTGGCAGCAATCGCTTTATTGCTTTACAGTTTACGGGATGCCGAGGGTTTTGACCGGATCTGGCGCTATTTTGCGTGGTCGAATCAGACGCTTTCGGTGTTTACGTTGTGGGCGGTTACCGTTTATCTGGTGCGGAGCCGCAAGAACTATTGGATTGCGCTGGTGCCGGCTTTGTTTATGACTTGCGTGTGTTCGACCTATTTATGTATTGCGCCGGAAGGATTCGGGCTGCCGCATGGAGTGTCGTATGGTGTAGGAATTGCTTGTGTGGTGGTCGCTGTAATGTGGTTTATGCGAAAGGCTTTAAAAGGATGAGGCCGCAGGATCAGAGTGTGGAATTATAGAGTATGGATGAGGATGACTAAAAAGAAACAGCTTATTTTTTCTTCTTTATTGGGGATCATTTTGTTAGTAGTGATTTTTTATCCCAAGACAAGAGAATCGGAGGTTTTGGATGAGGTTGCCGTGACCGATTCGGTAGAGGTGCAGGAGATTGTTTATAAATACGGTATTCCGGTGGACGATTATGAGGTGGATTATGGGATTGTCCGGCCCAATCAGAGTCTTTCCGTTATTTTGGAAAAGCACGGTTTGTCTGTCCGGGAGGTGCATCGTTTGAATGAAAGATGCAAAGGGATTTTTGATGTCCGTAAAATCAAAAGCGGGCAGGCTTATGCGGCTTTTTTATCCCGGGATAGCCTGGCGGAGATCGTTTTTTTTGTGTATGAGGAGGATCCGAAGTCTTATGTGGTTTTTGATTTGAGGGGGGACTATGAAGTGAGACGCGGACAGAATCCGGTGGAATGGAAGCGGAAGGAAGTCCGGGGCGAGGTGGAGTCTTCGCTCTGGATGGCCATGCAGGAAATGGGTACCGATCCCCGGCTGGCGGTTGTCTTGTCGAATATTTTCGGCTGGACGATTGACTTTTTCGGTCTTCAGAAACAGGATGAGTTCCGGGTGGTTTATGAGCAGGAGGTGGTAGACGGAAAAAGTCTGCAGAATTTTAATGTGCTGGGAGCTTCTTTCAGGCATGGGGACAGCACCTATTATGCCATTCCTTTTGAGCAGGATGGGGAAGTCCTTTATTATAACGAGCATGGCAATAGTCTGGAAGGGGCCTTTTTGAAGGCGCCTCTGGATTTTTTCCGTATTTCTTCCCGTTTTTCCAATAGTCGTTTCCATCCGGTGCTGAAGAGATACCGGGCCCATCATGGAGTGGATTATGCGGCACCTACGGGTACGCCGGTCTATGCTATCGGCAGCGGAAAAGTCATTGCAAAAGGATATCAGGCCAATGGCGGAGGCAATTATCTGAAAGTGAAACATAACAGTGTTTATACGACTGTTTACATGCACTTGTCGCGTTTTGCCAAAGGCATTAAAGTGGGGTCGGCAGTCAAGCAGAAGGAGGTGATCGGGTATGTCGGGGCAACAGGGCTGGCAACGGGGCCGCATCTGGATTTCCGGGTGTTTGAGAACGGTAGGCCTATCAATCCCCTGACGATTAAGTCGCAGCCTAAAAAGCCGGTCAGTGCGGAGAATATGCCTCGGTTTGAGGTAGTCCGCGATTCGGTGTGCAGGATGCTCGGGAATATTGCCGGAGTTGGTGGTTCATCGGGGGATGTCGTTGCGGATTCGCTCAGGCTGTAAGTTTTCCCCGGAAAAGCAAAGAGGGCATGTCAAAATTTTCATTTTAACATGCCCTCTTTAGGTTTTTCTGCGTGTGTGGCAGTATTACAGCAGTTTGTTGATTTTGGCCACTAAAGAGTTTTTAGGAACTGCTCCGACTTGTTTGTCTACCACTGCCCCTCCTTTAAAAAAGAGGATTGTCGGGATATTGCGGATGCCGAATTTTGCAGCGGTTCCCTGACTGCTGTCAACGTCCACTTTTGCAACGGTAAGTTTTCCTTCGAATTCTTTGGAAATTTCTTCAACGATGGGTAGCATCATTTTGCATGGTCCGCACCATTCTGCCCAGAAGTCAACCAGGACAGGTTGTTCCGATTTTAATACGATCTCTTCGAAATTAGAGTCATTTACTGCAATTGCCATAGTTTTTTATCTTTAAAAGTTTATATCATTCTGTCCGCTAAGTTACAATATTTTTTTTTAATTCAAAGTTGAAACGGGTGTGAATCGTCAAATCCTCGTTAAAACGGATCTCTGCCCGGGCGGAGGTGATTTATATTCAATTGATTTTCATTTTTATAGCGTCGTTATTTTCAAAGTATTCATACAGTTCACGTGATTTGCGGATTTTGCATGTACGCGAGAACATGCTGACGTGGTTGCCCTGATGGTCGAAAAGCATAAAGTGGAGCGGTATTTCCGCCGGTTTTTCCCCGGGGTCATCCGGATAGTCGGGGTTATTATTTTTGACTGATTTCGTCTTTGCTGCTTTCTGACGTGCTTCTTTGTAAGCTTCACTGGTCACGTCTGTGATGAACAGGTCGTGAATTTCAGTTACGGTGTTGAGGGTCAGGTTCTCGATGTCCACTTGCAAGGTGATGGACCGGATCGCATTTTCGGTCAGGGTTTCCAATAATCCTGCCTTTTGAATGGTAAAGGCCAGTTCATTCTCTTCTTTCCCCCATTTCGGGCCGACCTTTCCTTTGACATAAATGGCCGTTTCGTTGATGAAATACTGATGGAAATCGGCATAGTCTTTTCCGAAAAATGCCAGTTCGTAGGTCCCGCTGAAGTCTTCCAGTGTGAGGATTCCGAAATCCTTTCCGGTTTTGGTCTTCCCTTCGCGTTTCGAAGTGATGATTCCGGCGATGGTGATTTCTTTGCCTTTGAAGGTTTCAAGGCTGTTGTTGAGTTCTTCCACCGGCGTGCAAAGCAATTGCATTTCCAGCTTGTAAGGATCCAGCGGATGGGAAGTCAGGTAGATGCCGATCAGCTCTTTCTCCTTTTTCGATTTTACGTAGTCGTGCCAGGGCTCGCAATCGGGAATCACGGGTTTGGTCACTTCGAAGCCGTCCAGCTCTCCGAACAACGTGGTTTGCATGTTTATGGCATCTTGCTGGTTTTTCTGGCCGTAGTTCACCAGGGTGTCCAGCACCGTGGTCGTGGTATCCACCAGTTTCATGAATTGTGCCCGGTGGTATCCGAAACTGTCCAGTCCGCCGGCGGTAATCAGGTTTTCCAGGGTTTTCTTGTTGACCGCTTTATAGTCTATGCGTTCAAAAAAGTCGTAGATGTCTTTGTAAGGACCGTTTTTCTCCCGTTCTTCAATGATTTTTTCCACGGCCGCTTCGCCGACGCCTTTGATGGCGGCCATGCCGAAACGGATTTGTCCGTGGGTGTTGACGGTGAAGTCGTTGTCAGATTCGTTGACATCCGGAGCCAGTACATTTAAGCCCATTCGTTTGCATTCGTCCATGAAGGTGGTTACCTTGGTGATGTCCGAAAGGTTGTTGCTCAGGTTGGCGGCCATGAATTCGGCCGGGTAGTGGGCTTTCAGGAAACCGGTCTGATAGGCGATGTAGGCGTAACAAACGGAATGCGATTTGTTGAAGGCGTAAGAGGCGAAGGATTCCCAGTCCCCCCAGATTTTGTTGACCAGTTCTTCGACGTCTTTTCCTTTTTCTTTGGCTCCCCGGACAAAGTCGGGATTGTTTTTACAGCCTTCGACGAATTTTCCTTTTAATTCCGCCAGCAGTTCGAATTTCTTTTTACCCATGGCTTTCCGGAGGGTATCCGATTGCCCCCGGGTGAACAGTCCCAGAGCACGCGACTGTAACATCACCTGTTCCTGATAGACGGTAATTCCGTAGGTGTCTTTCAGGTAAGGCTCCATCATCGGATGGTCGTATTCGATGGGTTCTTCGCCGTGTTTACGCCGGATGAACTGGGGGATATATTCCATAGGGCCCGGACGATACAGGGCGTTCATGGCCACGAGGTCCTCGAAGCGGTTGGGTTGCAGCGCCCGGAGGTGTTTTTTCATGCCCGGCGATTCAAACTGGAACAAACCGGTGGTTTCTCCTCGTGAGAACAGCTCGAAGGTGGGTTTGTCGTCCAGCGGAATTTTGTTTTCGTCCAGGGTAAAATGCCTGGATTTTTTGATGTTCTCCAGACAGGTTTTGATGATGGAAAGGGTGCGTAGACCCAGGAAGTCCATTTTAATCAGACCGATGGGTTCGACGAAATGGCCGTCATACTGGGTGGTCATCAGGCTTTCCCCTTCCGTCGGCATAATCGGGATGTGGTCGGTGAGCGGATCCCGGCTGATCAGAATTCCGCAGGCATGTATTCCGGTCTGACGGACAGAGCCTTCCAGTGTTTCAGCAAACTGAATGGTTTTGGAGATCTGTGAATTGGAAGAGTTTTTTTCCTTTTCGAGGTCGGGATTTTCCTTGTAAGCTTTTTTCAGGGTCATCTTCGGAGCATCCGGGACCATTTTGGCCAGGCGGTTTGCCTCGGAGAGTTCGAGTTTCAGCACCCGGGCCACGTCTTTGATGGCCATTTTGGCGGCCATACTTCCGAAGGTCACGATGTGGGCCACTTTGTCGGCTCCGTATTTCTGGGTCACCCATTCCAGCACCCGCTGGCGGCCGTCGTCATCGAAGTCGACGTCGATATCGGGGAGGGAGATGCGGTCGGGGTTCAGAAAGCGCTCGAACAGCAGATCGTATTTAATCGGGTCGATGTTGGTGATGCCCAGACAGTAGGCGACGGCACTCCCGGCTGCCGAACCACGTCCCGGACCGACAATCACCCCCATTTCCCGGGCCGCCTTGATAAAGTCCTGTACAATCAGGAAGTAACCCGGGAAACCCATGGTTTTCATGATGTGAAGCTCGAAGACGATGCGTTCCATGATCTCGGGGGCCGGCGTTTCGCCATAACGTTTCGTCACCCCCTGCATGGTCAGCTGTTTCAGGTAGTCTGCCTCCAGCTTGATCCGGTAGAGCCGGTCGTATCCTCCCAGTTTCTTGATCTTTTTGTTGGCTTCTTCTTCCGTCAACACCACATTTCCTTTTTCATCCCGGGTGAATTCGTTGAAAAGGTCTTCCCGGGTGTATTTTTGCCGGTATTCTTCCTCGGTTCCCAGCTCCGGCGGGATAGGGAATACAGGCATCAGCGGATCGGAATCCAGTTCATATTCCTCGACTTTGCCGACAATTTCCTGGGTGTTTTCGATGGCTTCGGGCAGATCGGGGAAGAGGTCGATCATTTCCTGGGTGGTTTTGAACCATTCCTGTCGGGTGTACCGCATCCGGGTGGGATCGTTGATGTCTTTCCGGGTATTCAGGCAGATCAGCAGGTCGTGGGCTTCGGCGTCTTCTTCATTCAGGAAGTGAACGTCGTTTGTCGCAATCAGCTTGATGCCCAGTTTGCGGGCCAGCTTGATTTTTTCCTGAATACAAATCTGCTGGTTGTCGTAGACTTCAGCCCGTTGTTTGGGGTCGGCGGCCGGATGGCGCATGACTTCCAGGTAATAATCCTCACCGAACAGATTTTTATACCAAAGGGCTGCTTTTTCGGCCCCTTCCAAATCGCCGGCCATAATTTTCTTGTCGATTTCGCCACCTAAACAGGCCGAAGAAATGATCAGGCCTTCGTGGTGCTTTTCCAGTAGGGCTTTGTCGATACGGGGCCGGTAGTAGAATCCGTCGATAAAAGCGGTGGAGCAGAGTTTGACCAGATTGAGATAACCGGTCAGATTTTTGGCCAATATGATGAGGTGCTCGCCGGAGCGGTCGATGGGCTTTTCTTTATGATAAAGCGATACACGGGCCACGTAGGCTTCACACCCTAAAATGGGCTTGATGCCTTTTTGCCGGCAGGTGTCATAAAACAGCTTGATGCCGAACATGTTGCCGTGATCGGTCAGGGCCAATGCGGTCTGGCCGTCGGCTTTGGCTTTGTCGACCAACCCCGGAATACTGGCAGCCCCGTCGAGAATGGAGTATTGCGAGTGTACGTGAAAATGTGTGAATTTCATGGTTCGTTGGCTGCTAAATTTGTAAACAAAAGTAGTACATCTTCCGGAATAATCTCTGGGGATGGTCAAATTTTCGTTCCCGTATATCCTACGTTACGAGGAATCACTCTGTTCCGGCTGAGATCATTCGCCTCCTCCTTTCTAAACTTTGCCACCTCAGCAGCACTTTAGTGCCGCATCGGATAAATAGTTTTATAAACAGAAGAAAAAATCTTCGTCCGCCGTCAGCGTTTATAAAAATTCCGTCACCATTTATACATCCACTGACGGAATTTATATATCCGCCGTCAGTGGATACACTTTTTATGACCTTCCCTGATTTTGTTTGACACTTTTAGAGACAATTAACTGGTATCGTTTTTTTTCTTTAGCATGCCGCTCGGGGGATTTCACCTCTTGTACAGATAGATTTAGTTTCTTTTACAAACACGTCATAACGTGTGGTGGGTGATAAAGTTCATTAAAAGGTTATTTCCCTGAAGATGTTTGTTGAAGGAAAGGATGAGTTTGGGGAAATCGTTTTTTTGTTGTATTTTCGTACAATATTAACCTAAAAGACGGTAATTTATGGACGGGAAAAAATACCCCATCGGCATTCAGAATTTTGAGAGTCTCCGCAAGGACGGTTACGTTTATGTGGACAAGACGGCGTTGGTTTACCGGTTGGTGAATACGGGCCGTTATTATTTTCTGAGCCGGCCGCGCCGTTTCGGGAAAAGTTTGCTGCTCTCGACACTGGAAGCTTATTTGGAGGGGAAACGGGAGTTGTTCGGGGGATTGGCCATCGAAAAGCTGGAGACGAAGTGGACGAAACACCCCATCCTACACCTGGATCTGAACACGGAGAAATACGACACGCCGGAAGCGTTGGAGAATGTGCTCAACGATGCGTTGTCCTCTTGGGAAATGCTATACGGCAGCCGGGAGTCGGAACGTTCGTTGGCATTGCGTTTTCAGGGGCTTATCCAGCGTGCCTGCGAACAGACCGGAGAGCGGGTGGTGATCCTGGTGGACGAATACGACAAACCGATGTTGCAGGCCATCGGAAAACCGGACTTGCAGGAGGCCTACCGCAATACGCTGAAGGCTTTTTACGGCGCCTTGAAGTCGAAAGACGGTTGCATCAGGTTCGCCATGCTGACGGGCGTGACGAAGTTCGGCAAGGTGAGCGTGTTCAGCGACCTGAATAACCTGAAGGATATATCGATGCGCAATGACTATGCGGCGGTATGCGGCATCAGTGAAGAGGAAATGCTG
>CAZMAE010000052.1:0-23191 GCA_964564205.1 uncultured Odoribacter sp.
ATGCCTTTCGGTGGACATCAGCAGATTTGCAGGAGCCGTTTTTTGTCGAAACTTCCCTTTTATCATTTGCTTCCCCGTTTTATGTATAAAGGGCTTTTAAAGGCATTCCGTGAACCCCGGGAAGTGGTGGAGGAGCTTCTGTCGATCAAAAGCTGTGGACTGACTGTCGAAAGATGCCATCGCTATTTATGCCGCTATCATTATAGCGTGGAAAAACAAAAACTTTATTTCATCAATCCTCATTATGAAATAAAGTTTCATTTAAAACCCCGCCTTTTGTTTCCTTGGATTGCGGGAATACCTTATGTCAGAAATTTTTTCTGTACCTCTTGTTTCCTGGTGCTCAAAAGTGATTTATAGGATTTTTTGGAAATAGGCGATGGTTTCCTTCAGTCCTTCTTCCAGCGGAACTTTCGGTTCCCATCCTAGTTTTGTACGTGCCAGACTGATATCTGGTTTGCGTTGAGTGGGATCATCCGGCGGCAGAGGTTTGTAGATGATTTTGGAAGAGGAATGTGTTAACCGGATGACCATTTCTGCCAATTCTCGTATGGTGAATTCACAGGGATTACCGATATTCACCGGTCCGGTAAATTCGTCTTCCGTATCCATCATCCGGATCATTCCTTGAATTAGGTCGTCAATATATTGGAAGCTGCGGGTTTGTGAACCATCGCCATAAATGGTGATGTCTTTGTTCGTCAATGCCTGGACAATGAAGTTTGATACCACACGGCCGTCCTGAGGGTGCATATTAGGACCGTAGGTGTTGAATATACGGATGAGCTTGCACCGGATATTGTATTGACGGTGGTAGTCCATGAAGATAGTTTCGGCACATCGTTTGCCTTCGTCATAACAGGAACGCAGACCAATGGGGTTTACATTCCCCCAATAGTCTTCGGTTTGCGGATGAACCCGGGGATCTCCGTAGACTTCACTAGTAGAGGCTTGGAGCACTTTTGCCCGTACTCGGGTAGCTAATTTGAGCACATTGATCGCTCCTTGAATGGAGGTCGTAATGGTTTGGATAGGATCGTACTGATAATGGATGGGTGAAGCCGGACAGGCCAAATTGTAAATTTCATCCACTTCAGCAGTGTAGGGATGTGTGATATCGTGACGGATAAGTTCAAAATGAGGGTTGTTTAGCAGGGAGGTGATATTTTCCTTGTTTCCGGTGAAGTAATTATCCAGGCAAAGAACTTCATGTCCCTGATTCAACAGATAGCTGCAAAGGTGTGAACCGATAAATCCGGCACCTCCGGTGATTAGTATTCTTTTTTTCATACGGTGTATGTATAAAAACAGAAGGGAAAAATCTATTCCCCTCCTGTCATGCTTTTTCCTAGAACCGGTGATTAATAAAATTTGTATCTTTCATCTATTACATTGCCATTTTTAAGGATGGCTTGTAAAGCCTGATAGTTTGAACGATACATATTGGCCTGTTGCAAACTTGCTTTTGTTTGGGCGATTGTTTCAGGAGTTACTTCTTCTGTTGTCCGGTTGTTTACCAAGATCACATATACTCCCTGGTTTCCTTCGATTGGTGCTGACATTTTTCCTTGTTCAATCACAGAGGCTGCGGCAATGACTTTAGGCTCAATGCCTGCTCCCGGAATCTGGAAAGAGGTGAAGGAGATTTCGTTAGCTTCTTTTACTTCAGCTCCGACTTTCTGAGCTACTGACAAAAGGCTTTCGCTGCCGTTTTGGGCTGCCACCAATTCTTTTTTCAATTGTTCGGCCTTTTTCTTCTGTATCAGAATCTGCTTGATGGTACCGGCTACGTTGTTGTAAGGCGTCACTCCTTCTTGTTCGATATCGGTCAGTACGGCAATTGTGTATTTGTTCCCGTTTTCGAAGATGATGGAACCGTCTGTAGTGGATACAAGTCCAGGTGCTTCTGCCATATAAATGCGGCGGATCATTTCACGGGCATTGTCCATACCTGCTATGGTTTTTGCGTTTTTATCGACCGTTGCCAGACGTTTGGTCAGGCTTGTCTCTTCTATTTTTTTGTTGAAATCTTCCAGATTGGTCACGTTCAGTGCGAAGTTTCGGGCATCGTTGTAGATCTTGTTTGTAGTTTTGGCAGAAGGGATCACTTCTTTTTCTACGGTTGCGATTTGTACTTTTTCAACCGGTTTGGCTTGATCGGTCACCTGAACGATGTGAGCTCCGTATTGAGTCAACACCACTTTGATGTCATTTTTCTTGGCAAAGAACACACTGTCGCTGAAAGGCTGTATCATGGCTTTCTGATTGAACCAACCCAAGTCACCGCCATTGACGGCTGAGTTTTGGTCCACAGAGTTTTCCCTTGCCAGTTGTTCAAAATCGGCACCTTTTCTCAGCATATCGGCCAGACTGTCGGCTATGGTTTTGGCTTGTTGGTAATTGTTGTTCTGAGGCGCAATGAGGATGTGACGGGCACGCACGGAGTCGGGCAGCATCCGCACAGAAGCTATGCGCGAAATTTTGTAGGCATTGTTTTCCAGATAAGGTCCGTAAACAGCGGAACGGTTGTTCAGTAAAAAGTCGGCCAGACTGTCGTTGGCAATGTCTTCTTTTTTATAATAGCTGTAGTCTGCTTTCTGATCTGATGAAAGGTTTACAAAATCGATAGGATCATTTGTTTCTTCGAATTCTTTCATTAAATCGCTGACGGCTTTTTGGGTTTCGATATAATCATCGCCGGCTGCCTCTATGTCGAAATTCACATAGACAATTTTTCTGGCCTCTTCTTGCTGGAATCTTTTTTGGTTTTTGTTGTAGTAATCTTTGATTTCGGAGTTGCTGACCGAGATGGTTGAATCGTCGATCGTACTGTAATTCTTGACGATGTAGCTGATATCCGATTTAGTAGCATTTGCTGTTGTGTTTTCTTTTGCCTGCTCATCAGTCGTAAACAGAGATTTTGCCAATAGTGCATTGTATTTCATTAATTTGCGGTTATTGGTACTCTCTTTCTCCATGTTCAGCCAGAAAGCTTTCTGGGGGGTATCGGCTGGGGCATCGATAAATTGTTTAATGATCAGTTTGGCGCGTTCCTTGTCCACGGCTCCGGTGTTCGGATCTACGGCAAACTGACGGATGACGGGACTCATGTTGTCACCTAATAGAATATCGTATAACTCGTCTCCGTTAACGCTCAGACCGAGTTCTTCATACTCGGTTTCCATCAGTTTCTCCATTACCAGCTGTTGCCAGGTGCTATTTCTCAGCATAGTCTGTTGTTCTTCATTCAAAGCGCTGACGCCATTCATCATCTTGACGATTTCTTCGTTGTTGCCGACTAAATTCTGGAAATCTACGATGGAAATGCTTTCACCAGCGATTTCTCCGACCTGGTTTTTCTTTCCGTTGAATATGTTAGCTCCTGAAGACAATGCATCTCCTACGATGAATGAGATTAATGCCAGACCAATCACAATACTGACAAGTAGTCCGCCACGATTTCTGATTGTTTGTAATGTTGCCATTTATATAAAATTTAATGTTTTTTATGCTTTTGCTCTTTTTCAAGGGTACGAAGATAGATAAAAGTGTGATGTTGTGCAAATTATTTTTTCCTTTATTCATATTCCCTTTGTCATGGATCTTCTTCCTCACCTGTAAGCAGATTTACTTGTTGCTTTTAGCTTTCCCTTTTTTAGGGGCGGTGATGTTTTTTTTGCCTTTTACCGTTTTTTTCTTAGAACCTTGTTGTGCGATCAGTTCCATACATTTTTCCTGATTCAGTTCTTCTGCATTTAAAGTCTTGGGAATCTTGTAATTGTCTTTTTCGTAGGTGATATAAGGACCGAACCTACCCTTTAGGATTTGTACACCATTGTCGAAGGTTTTAATCAGTTTGTTCCGGTCGCTTTCTCTTTTTTCTTCTATGCGCACGATTGCTGTCTCCAGAGTTATGGTACCCGGATTGTCTTCGCCTTTTTTTAGGGAAATAAAAGTATTGTTGTGTTTGATGTAGGGTCCGAATCTGCCGATTCCGATGCTTACTTCTTGCTCTTCGTACTCTCCGAGCTTGCGGGGGAATTTGAACAGGGCCAAGGCTTCTTCCCGTGTAATGGTTTCCACGAGTTGACCTTTAAGCAGGCTTGCATAGCGTACGTGTTCGCCTTCTCCGATTTGCGCTATGGGACCGAACCGGCCGATGCGGACACTCACGGTTTCCCCGCTTGAGGGATCAGTGCCCAGAATCCGCAGACCACTGTTACGTTCGGAATTTTTCAGTGTGGATTCAACCGTATTGTGAAACGGACTGTAAAATTCACCGATCATTTTCTGCCATTGTATAGTTCCTTCTGCAATATGGTCGAGGGATTCTTCTGCTTCGGCTGTGAAGTTGTAATCCATGATATTGGTGAAGTGCTCCGACAAAAAGTCGGTGACTACCATACCCATATCCGAGGGGAAGAGTTTTTTCTTTTCGGCGCCGAATATTTTTGAGGTTGTCCGGAACTGTATTTCATTCCCTTTCAGTTCGATTTGTTCGATTTTTCTTTCCACTCCCTCCCGGGATTCTTTGATAATATAGCCCCGATTTTGAATGGTTGTGATCGTAGGGGCATAGGTAGAAGGACGTCCTATGCCCAGCGTTTCCATTTTTTTCACTAGACTGGCTTCTGTATAGCGAGGGGGGTGCTGGGTGTACTGTTCTTGTGCCGATATCAGTATGCGGTTCAAAGAATTGCCTTTACTGATGGCAGGAAGCAGGTCTCTGTGTTCCTCGTCTGCTTCTTCGTCGTGCGATTCCATGTAAACTTTCAGGAAGCCGTCAAATATGATGACCTCTCCCGTGGCTAAAAAGGGAATGTCATGATTGGAAAGTCCGATGACGATGTTTGTCCTTTCGAGCTCTGCATCCGCCATTTGCGAAGCCAGCGTTCTTTTGTAGATGAGGTCGTAAAGTTGCTTTTCATACCGGTCGCCCTCGATTTCACTTTTGTCCATGTAAGTCGGACGGATGGCTTCGTGAGCTTCCTGTGCTCCTTTGGTTCTGGTCGTAAAATTTCTGGGTTTGGAGTATTTCTCTCCCAAAGTTTGACAAATCACGGCTTTTGCAGCACGAATAGCTAGGTCTGAAAGATTTACGGAGTCGGTACGCATATAGGTAATGAATCCGTGTTCATAAAGTTTCTGGGCTACCGACATGGTTTGTGACACTGAAAATCCCAGTTTCCGGGAAGCCTCTTGCTGCAATGTGGAAGTGGTAAAAGGAGGAGCCGGCTTGCGGACGGCGGGCTTTGTCTCGACGCTTTTAACACTGAAATTACTTTGTTTGCAGGCTTCCAGATAGGCCAGGGTGTCTGATTTACTATTAAACCGTTCTTGGACTTCGGCTTTTAATTGTGCTTGCGAAGAAGTTGCAAAAGAACCGGAGATCCGATAATATTGTTGTTCTTTAAAAGCATTGATTTCACGTTCGCGCTCTACGATCAGTTTTACTGCTACCGATTGTACCCGGCCGGCAGAAAGCGAGGGTTTTACTTTTTTCCAAAGAACCGGAGACACCTCGAAACCTACCAGACGATCCAACACTCTGCGGGCTTGCTGGGCATCGACCAGATGTTTGTCGATATCCCGGGGGGTTTGTATGGCATGCAGAATGGCGTCTTTTGTGATCTCATGAAAAACTATTCGCTTCGTATTTTCAGGTTTCAGTTTTAAAACTTCATATAAATGCCAGGCAATGGCTTCTCCTTCACGGTCCTCATCGGATGCCAGCCATACGGTTTGAGCTTCTTTGGCTAAAGCTCTCAGTTCTTTTACCACCGTTTTTTTATCGGAAGAGATTTCGTATTTAGGCTGAAAATTATTTTCTATGTCAATTCCCAAGTCTTTTTTTTCCAGATCGCGGATATGGCCGTAGCTGGATTTAACGGTGTAACCTTCCCCTAAAAATTTTTCTATGGTCTTTGCTTTTGCCGGGGACTCTACTATCACCAAATTTTCAATCATACATTTTCAAAATAGTAGACATATTATATGCCAATATTTAAACTTAAAATCAGGCTGCAAACCTACGGAAAAAATTTAGAAAGAAAAAGAGTAATATTTAAAAAGCCAGGCAACTTGTCTTCCGGGGAAGGACAATAAACGGGAGCAGAACGTTTGATGATCTGCAGTGTTGCTCCTTATTTTTTATCCGAAAAGAATTTCCGGTAAAACAGAATCAGCACCAGGACCCCGATAGTGATATAAGAGTCTGCCAGATTGAAGACCGGACGGAAAAAGATAAAGTCCTCTCCTCCCCAAATGGGAAACCAATCCGGGAATGTGCCTTCTATCAGGGGAAAGTACAACATGTCCACTACGCGGCCATGCAAAAAGGAGGAATAACCTCCTCCGGCGGGGAAAAGGGTGGCCAACTGATAGTGGCTGTCGCTGAAAATCAGGCCGTAAAAAAGGCTGTCGAAAATATTGCCGACGGCTCCGCAGAAAATCAGGGCAAACGAGAAAATCACGCCTGGAGTCGCTTTTTCGCGCAGGAGTTTTAGGATATACCAGCCTATCCCCGCAACGGCGATGATCCGGAATAAACTGAGGATGGTTTTACCGAACTTTCCATCGCCTAGTTCCATCCCGAATGCCATACCGTTATTTTCGATGAAAAGAATCTTGAACCAGTCTCCCAGGACATTGAATTCTTGTCCTATCATCATGTGGGTTTTGATCCAGATTTTGACTGCCTGATCCAGAACAAGCAGGGTAACAATAAAAATGGCCAATTTATTTCGCACGCTCATATATCGGGAAGACAAAAACTAAAGACTAAAAGAAAGATAACGATGACATACTTTCAGCCTTTAGTTTTCAATTTTTAGTTTTGGAATATTAATTTTCAAGTCCTTCTTTGGCTTCTATGCTCAGGGTTGCATGAGGAACGGCGCGTAATCTCTCTTTGGAGATCAGTTTGCCTGTAGCCCGGCAAATCCCGTAGGTTTTATTCTCTATCCTTACCAACGCAGCTTCCAGATGAGTAATGAACTTTGCCTGTCTTTGGGCTAAACGGCCGGCTTCTTCTTTGGAAAGAACGGAAGCTCCTTCTTCGAGAACCTTGAACGTAGGGCAGGTATCGGCAATGTCATTGCCATCGCTGCCGGAAATAACACCTTTCAGCGTATCGTAGTCTTTTCTCGCCTTATCGAGTTTTTCAAGAATTAATTCTTTAAATTCCTGCAACTCTTCATCCGAATATCTGGTTTTCTCTGCCATAGCTTTTAAGTTTTGGTCTAAGTTAATAAGTATTTTTGTCCGTACATACGATTGTTGAAGGATATTGTTTATTAACTTTGAAGGTGTTATAGTTTTTCAATTTTGATAAAAGTCCGGATTTCATCGATTTCGATTTCTTTTGCGTTCTCTCCGCGGCTTGCTGTCAGTTCTACGCTATCGGCCAACACTTGGCTGGCGATGTAGCGGGAGAAGTGTCCGACAGCTTCGTCGATCTCCGCATGAGATCCGATTTCCAGCCGGATTTTGTCGGTGACATCGAAACCGCTTTCTTTTCGGAGATTCTGTATGCGGTTGATCAGCTCTCTGGCAATGCCTTCTTCTTTCAGTTCCTGCGTTACGTTGATATCGAGGGCAACTGTCAGGCTTCCTTCGTTAGCGACCAGCCAGCCCGGTATATCTTCAGAAAGAATTTCGACATCTTCGAGGCCCAATACGATGGTTTCTTCTCCTAACCGGATTTCATAGCATCCTTTTTTCTCAAAGGCGAAAATATCGTTTTGCGTCATGCCTGCGATGAAGGAAGAAATCTGCTTCATGTATTTCCCGTATTTCGGCCCCAAGGTTTTGAAATTCGGTTTGATACGTTTTACCAATACGCCGGTTGTGTCTGTGATATATTCGATTTCTTTTACATTGACTTCCGAGAGAATAATATTTTTTACAGCCTCCAATTGTCCGGTCATCGCATCGTTCAAGATGGGGATGATGAGCTTGCTCAGGGGCTGGCGGACACGCAACTGTACTTTACGGCGCAGTCCCAGCACCATGGAAGATATTTTCTGTGCTAATTCCATCCGTTCTTCCAGAGCTTTGTCGATCAATTCCGGACGAGCTTTCGGGAAGTCAGCCAAATGAATGCTTCCGTTATGATGGCCGGCTGCCTGATTCAGGTCTCCGAATAATTTATCCATATAGAAGGGCGCTATCGGAGCAGAAAGGACAGCAATGGTTTCCAGACAGGTATAGAGTGTCTGGTAGGCCGACACTTTGTCTTCCGAGTACTCTCCTCCCCAGTATCTTTTGCGGGACAAACGGACGTACCAGTTGGACAGGTTTTCAATCACAAAATCCTGTATGGCCCGGCCTGCACGGGTCGGTTCGTAGCTTTCATAAGCATCCGTGACATTTTTTATCAGGGTGTTCAACAGGGAAAGGATCCAGCGGTCTAGTTCCGGCCGTTTTTCGATGGGCACTTCGGCTTCCTGATAACGGAAATGATCCACGTTTGCATACAGTGCAAAGAAACCATAAGTGTTGTACAACGTACCGAAGAACTTCCGCTTCACTTCATCCACTCCTGCGACATCGAATTTCAGATTGTCCCAGGGTTGGGAGTTGGTGATCATATACCATCGTAAGGGATCGGAACCATATTGTTCGATTGTGGCGAAAGGATCTACGGCATTCCCGAGTCGTTTGGACATTTTGTTTCCTTTGGCATCGAGTACCAGTCCGTTGGATATGATGTTTCGGAATGCTACGGAGTCAAAAGCCATCGTTGCTATGGCATGCAGGGTAAAGAACCACCCCCGGGTTTGGTCAACTCCTTCGGCGATAAAGTCGGCCGGGAAACGCAGATGCTGGTCTATATCCTCTTTATGCTCGAAAGGATAATGCAGTTGGGCATAGGGCATAGCGCCGGAGTCGAACCATACATCGACCAGATCCTTTTCGCGGAACATCTTTTGTCCTTTCGGGGATACCAGGATGATCTCGTCAACATAAGGACGGTGAAGATCTATCTTTTCATAGTTTTCTTTCGAATAATCGCCGCAGATAAATCCTTGGTAAGGATTTGTTTGCATAAAACCTGCCTGGATGGATTTTTCGATCTCTTCCATCAATTCGGCCACCGAGCCGATACATTTTTGCTCGCTCCCGTCTTCACTGATCCAGATAGGCAGGGGAGTACCCCAATAGCGGGACCGCGACAAATTCCAGTCCACCAGGTTTTCCAGCCATTTGCCGAAACGTCCCTCTCCCGTGCTGGCAGGCTTCCAATTGATGGTTTTGTTCAATTCTATCATGCGGTCGCGCACGGCAGTCGTTTTGATAAACCATGAATCCAGAGGATAATACAAAACGGGCTTATCCGTCCGCCAGCAATGCGGATAGTTGTGTTCGTGCTTTTCTACCTTAAAGGCTTTGTTTTCCTTTTTCAGCAGAATGGAGAGATCGATATCGAGGGTGGTATCGGCATCCGTCAGCCGGGGATCGTAAGCATTTTTCACAAAGCGTCCAGCATACTCACTGTACAATCCGGTATTCACATGGTTCTTTACGTATTCCGGATCTATTTCCTCCAGTACGAATAAACGTCCCCGTTTGTCCACCATCGGCTGTTTATTGCCTTCTTTGTCAATCAGCAGCATGGGGGCTATTCCTGCGGCTTTGGCAACCCGGTCGTCATCGGCACCGAACGTCGGAGCGATATGTACGATACCCGTACCGTCTTCCGTGGTGACATAATCTCCCAGGATTACCCGGAAGGCATCTCCTTCGGGCTGCATCCAGGGCATGAGTTGCTCATAGCGTATTCCTTCGAGTTCCGGACCTTTAAATTCTCCTGTTTTCCGGTAGGGGATCAGTTTGTCACCGGGAGTGTATGCTTCGAGCTCCATTCCTTCCGCTTTCGGATTAAAATAAGCGTTGAACCGGTCTTGGGCCAGAATCACTGTGACCGGTAAGTAGGTATAAGGATTATAGGTCTTAACTGTCACATAAGTTATATTCGGACCGACGGCTAAAGCGGTGTTGGAGGGTAAGGTCCACGGCGTGGTGGTCCAAGCCAGAAAATATACCTCATCGCTTTCTGCAAAGAGCTTCTCCGACTTTTTGTCACGGATCACTTTGAACTGTGCGGTACAAGTGGTGTCTTTTACGTCCCGGTAGCATCCCGGCTGGTTCAGCTCGTGGGTGCTCAGGCCCGTTCCGGCTGCCGGAGAATAGGGCTGTATGGTGTAACCCTTGTACAGAAATCCTTTCTCATAAAGTTTTTTCAGTAAATACCAGAGGGTTTCAATATAACGGTTGTCATAGGTGATATAGGGATTATTCATGTCTACCCAATATCCCATTTTGGAAGTCAGATCTTCCCATTCCTTGGTGAATTTCATGACATCCGAACGGCATTCCTTGTTATATCCGGCAACACTGATGGTCTTGCCGATCGCTTCTTTGGTGATCCCTAATTTTTTTTCCACTCCCAACTCCACCGGAAGTCCGTGCGTATCCCATCCGGCTTTCCGTTCCACCAGAAATCCCTGTAGCGTTTTGTAGCGGCAAATGACATCTTTGAGGGTGCGTGCCATGACATGATGAATGCCGGGCATCCCGTTTGCTGAAGGCGGACCTTCATAAAAAACAAATGAAGGATGACCTTCCCGTGTTTTTAAACTCTGTTCGAACGTCTTATTCTCTTCCCATGTCTTTAAAACTTCTTTGTTGACTAGTGAAAGATCCAGACCTTTATATTCAGGAAACTTATCGTTCATTTTATGTGCGTTTTTATATCGTTACAAAAGGTAATAAAGCCTTTGGATGTTAATGGTGTGCAAATATATTATTTTTTGTTCTGAAAAACATGAAGTTGGCCAAAAACCTTTGCAAGGCTGGCAGCTTTCTGTTTTCGTATATTTATTCTTCGGCGACGACAAACCGTGCGGTCAGCCGGCTGCGTTGTTCCACCAGAATGTTCCGGTGGGCGGTCAGTCGGGCGATGATTTCATCCGTGTAATGCCGGATGGTGAGTAACCGGACATTTTTATTGTACAGGACCTCGTATGCTTCGCGGAATTCATTGATAAAACAATCGAAAATACTTTCGTTCAGGTCAATGCAAAAAGAAAAACTGATGGCTGATGTTTGTATCAGGTTCAGACGCAGACGGTATTTCGCTAAAATGCCGAATATCTGACTGAGTTTTTCTTCCGCAATAAAGGAAAAATCCCGGGGGGATAAGGTCAGCAGCAATTGGTTGCCTTTGTCGATATAAATGGGGGGCAGTTTTAGTTTTTCTTCCATTTCGCGGATGACAGAACCGTGGTTTTCCGGATACATAAACGAACGGACATATAGGGGTATGCCCTTATTTTGCAGTGGCTTTATGGTTTTAGGATGAATGACTTTAGCTCCGCAGTTGGACAATTCGATGGCCTCTTTGTACGAAAGTTTATGGATGATTTCCGTATTTTCATACAATTTGGGATCGGCATTCATAATGCCCGGAACGTCTTTCCAGATGGTCACCTCTTCGGCATTCAGCAAATTGGCCAGGAGTGCAGCCGTATAATCCGATCCTTCCCGTCCCAGCGTAGTGGTTTGATTGGTGGTTGTGCCTGCGATAAATCCCTGGGTGATGTATATGAACGTATCCTGGAATGTAAATGTTTTCCGGCACAATTGCGCCGATAAATCCAGATTTATGCAGGCATTTCGGTAATTCTGATCCGTAATGAGGCACTTGCGGATATCCACGAACTTTGCTTTACGTCCTTGTTTTTCCAGATAAGCAGCGATAATGGTGGTCGACAGCAATTCCCCGAAACAGATGATGCGGTCGTACTCATAGTCGTAGGACAGTGAAGGTTCGCTGTCGAGGATGTTTTGTAACTCAGCATATAGTTGTTCCGTATTGATGCCGGAAAAGTGGGGGCCGAACAGATCATCGATGATCTGCTGGTGGAAATCTTTGATCCGTTGGAAAGCTTGAGAAATTTCCGGCGTTTTATGAAAATAAGCGTCGCAAAGGATTTCTAAAGCATCTGTCATTTTGCCCATGGCAGATACAACGATGATCAGGTTCTCTTTTTGGGTGTTGACGATCTTAAAAAGGTTTTTTACCCCTTCGGCATCTTTTACGGAAGCTCCGCCAAATTTATATACATTCATTTTATTAGCTGTTAGAACGTAAACAGGTTTTGGGGCGCTAATTTAGATATTTAAATTGAAAAGTGATATAAAACGAAATGAAAATAGAGAGAACTCCGGACGGCATTTCATTTATTTGTCCGGATTCGTCTGAACTTGTTTGAAAACGTTTGTGTATTACGATTTATCGGTTTATCTTTGTCATAACTAACAAATACAATATGAATTTATGAATAAAGTAACAACTTTAAACCAATTTATCATTGAACAACAAGCCGGCATTCCACAGGCTACGGGTGGCTTTTCCTGTTTGTTGCATCATGTGGGCATCGCCGCCAAAAAGGTAAACCGGGAGGTGAACAAGGCGGGGTTGGTGGATATTCTTGGCCGGGCGGGTTCGGAGAATGTTCAGGGAGAAGATCAGCAGAAACTGGATGTGTATGCCAATGATACTTTTATCAATGAATTGAAGGTCAGCGGAGAGTGTTGCGGCGTTGCGTCCGAAGAGAATCAGGATATTATCGTTTTCGAGGATGATTTTTCGCGGGACGGGAAATATATTTTCTGTATGGACCCATTAGACGGTTCTTCCAATATAGACGTGAATGTTTCCATCGGTACCGTTTTTTCTGTATACCGCCGCAAGTCGCCGGTAGGTGAGCTTGCCAGTATCGATGATTTTATGCAAAAAGGAGCTTGCCAGGTGGCTGCCGGATATGTGATTTACGGTTCTTCAACGATGTTGGTTTATACTTCCGGTAATGGGGTGAATGGTTTTACTCTCGATCCTTCCATCGGAGAATTCTGTTTGTCGCATCCCGATATCAGAACACCGGAGGACGGAGTCATTTATTCCATCAACGAAGGAAATTATGAAAAATTTCCGATTGGAGTGAAAAAATATATCAAGTATTGTCAGGAAACCGATATCAAAACGAAACGTCCTTATACGTCCCGTTATATCGGATCGCTGGTGGCTGATTTTCACCGGAATTTGTTGAAAGGAGGCATTTTTATTTATCCGGAGACCAAAAGCCATTCCAACGGGAAATTGCGTCTTTTGTACGAATGCAATCCGATTGCCTTTATTGCGGAACAAGCCGGAGGTATGGCTACAGACGGGGAGAATTCGATTTTGAATATGGAGCCCGAAAGTATACATCAGCGGGTGCCCTTTTATACCGGCTCCAAGAACATGGTGCTTAAAGTCATGGATTTTTTGAGATTTTTTAAAAACATTTAAGAGCAAAAAAATACGGGAGAGTGTGCAACTCAAAAAAAGAAATAATTTATGGTGAATAAACAATTATTGAATCCCTCCAGCATTGTAGTCATAGGAGGTTCGGACGACATTCAGAAACCGGGTGGAAAAGTACTGAAGAACCTGATCGACGGTCATTTCAAGGGACACTTATATGTTGTCAATCCTAAAACGGATGTGGTCCAGGGGATAGCATCCTGCAGGGATGTGAAGGATTTGCCGGAGGTGGATTGTGCTATTTTGGCTATTGCCGCCAAATATTGTCCTGCGGCAGTGGAGGTGTTGGCTAAACAAAAAGGTACTCGCGCTTTTATCATTCTGTCTGCCGGTTTTAGTGAAGAGAATGCAGCAGGGAAAGAGCTTGAGAGAAAAATCGTAGAGACGGTGAATGCTGTTGGGGGAGCTTTGATCGGGCCGAACTGTATCGGGGTCCTGACAACCAATTACAACGGAGTTTTTACCACTCCGATTCCATCGCTTGATCCTCAGGGAGTAGACCTGATATCCGGCTCAGGGGCGACGGCTTTATTCATTATGGATGCGGGTATGCAGAAAGGAGTGAAATTTTCCAGTGTCTTCTCTGTCGGAAATTCTGCCCAGATGGGTGTGGAAGAAATTCTGGAATATATGGACGAAACATTTGAGGCAGGGAAAAGTTCCCGGATAAAGTTGTTATACGTAGAAAGCATAAGCAATCCCGGGAAATTATTGAAACATGCTTCTTCGCTGATCCGGAAGGGGTGCCGTATAGCTGCCGTAAAATCCGGAGGATCGGCAGCCGGCAGCCGCGCTGCTTCTTCGCATACCGGGGCGCTAGCCAGTTCGGATGTGGCGGTGGAGGCACTTTTCCGCAAGGCAGGCATTGTCCGCTGCCAGGGAAGGGATGAATTGGCGACGGTCGCTGCAATCTTTACCTATCCGGAGTTGAAGGGGAAAAATATGGCTATTGTGACCCATGCCGGAGGGCCTGCAGTGATGCTGACCGATGTCCTTTCCGACGGGGGAATGGAAATACCCCATTTGGAAGGTCCTGAAGCGGAAGCTCTCCTGGAAAAATTATTCAACGGATCATCGGTTGGAAATCCTATTGATTTTCTGGCCACCGGTACGGCCGAACAGTTGGGTACGATTCTGGATGCCTGCGAACGGGATTTCAGCTCAATTGACGGAATCGCTGTTATTTTTGGCAGTCCCGGACTTTTCCCCGTTTTCGATGTATATCGGATTTTATTCGATAAAATAAAGAATTCCGCTAAACCCATTTATCCGATTTTCCCTTCTTCTATGGTGGTGAAAAAAGAGATCGACGAGTTTGTTCAGAAAGGAGGAGTGTATTTTCCTTTTGAAGTTTCTTTCGGGAATGCCCTTTGTAAGATTATGAATACTCCGGCACCTCAGCCCCGGTGTGCTGAACTTCCGGAAGTGGACAGCGTGAGGATCAGAAGGGTGATCGATCAGGCCGGTAATGGTTATCTCTCCCCCGACGGGATTCATGAATTACTGGATGCTGCCGGTATTGCCAGAGCGCAGGAGGGCATTGCCTGTGAGGAAGAGGAAATTGTTCGTTTGGCCTGCACTATCGGCTATCCATTGGTGATGAAGGTTGTGGGACCCGTTCATAAGTCCGATGTCGGAGGCGTTACGCTGAATGTCAGGGATGAAGCCACCGTACGGAGTGAGTTCCGCCGGATGATGAAAATCAAGGATACCCATGCAGTCATGATTGCCCGGCAATTGTCCGGTACTGAGGTCTTCATCGGTGCTAAGCGGGAAGATAAATTCGGGCATCTGGTGTTGTGTGGTTTGGGGGGCATTTTTATCGAGGTGTTGAAAGACGTGAAAGCCGGGCTGGCGCCTGTGGCCGAACAGGAGGCCCTTGCTATGATCAGAAGTTTGAAATCGTATAAGATCATTCAGGGGGTTCGGGGGCAAGAAGCCGTCAACGAGCAAAAGTTTGCTGAAATGGTGGCCAGAGTATCCGTACTGGTCAGCGTAGCTCCTGAAATTTTTGAAATGGACCTGAATCCGTTGTTGGGAAACAAAGATAACGTGGTGGCTGTGGATGCCAGAATCCGGATCGAAAAATAAGAAGAAAAGCGATAGATGATGAGCGGGGAACTGCTTGTCGTTTATCGTTTTTGCTGCTTGCTTTATTTTCGGTTTGTCCCGGGAGGCTAAACCGTTTTTGGCGGTTGTCTGTGTGGAGGTAAAAGCCGCGCCGGGGGGTAAAGCCCAGACGTTCGGATCGGTTTGGGAGGCTTTCGCTTCAGGGACAGTTCTCCAGAAAAGCCTTCAGCTGCTGATAGAGAGCAACTGTTTGGGCTGCCGTTAACCAGTCGCTGCATTGTTCGTTTACTGAAAATCGGTAATGTGTAATTAATTTTGGCTGACCGGTTGAAAATGTTGTTCTGCGGTTGACGTGGACTGCCTCTTTGAATATAGGGGCTTTAGTTTGACCGGGAAGGGATTGCCATATCCGGACGGGATAGTCAGGATCGGCTGGAATTGGGCCCTCAGGGCAGCTCTTTTCGTGGCATAGCTTTAAAAACAATTGTAAATTTTCCGCCATTCTTTTGATTTGCGGATAGGTTGCCATCTGGATTTCACAGGAATTACTGTAAACGGAATAAAAAGTAGCGGGAGCGGTTTCGTCTTCAGATACGATGGTATCTTGCTGCATGATGATCTCTTCTTCCTCTTCCCTGTCCGTTTGCAGATCCGTCATGTTCAGTTGATCCGGCAATTGCTGCAACAGTTCGAGTAATTTTTTTAATTCCGGCAACGAAAGATTTCCGATCGTTTTATGGCCTGTAGATATACAATAGGTATTGGAGGCTTGCCGGGAGGATCCGGAGTCTGTCGCTTTCCCTGATGGATAGCCATCCTGATGTTTCATAGCTGAAAAGTTTTGTTACGGGCAGGAAAAAAAACGGTTCCGCCTTATCCGTTGTCCTGCATATTCAAGGCTGAAGAGCCGATACCATATTTACAGCATATTCGTCATCGGAGAGACCGGATCGGGCTGTTTTTCATAGTGGTTTTGATGAGATATATAGGACAATGCAAATATAATGCATTTTAATGATGTTACAAAATAAAGTCAAATTATTTCAATATTGGTTGTCAGTCCGGATGATCATTCTGTTGACGATTTTGGAGGTGAGGTGAAGAGATATGAATTCAGGATAATATTTTCTTATCTTTGTACAAATTTCGGTACAGATGGTTTTCAGAAATCTTCCCGGAGAGGGATAGAGGAGACCGGAGATCGGTTAATCATATAAAGGAAGATCGGAGATGAAAATTTATACCCGGGGGGGAGATAAAGGAAAAACGGGAATTCATGGCGGGCATCGTGTGGAAAAAGACGATATCCGGATAGAAGCGAACGGTACGCTGGACGAGTTGAATTCGTCTTTGGGGTTTCTGCGGGCTTTGATCGGGCAGCAGCATGAATGGCAGGATATGCTGTATGAATTGCAGCGCATGCTGATGATCGTGATGTCGCAGGTAGCTACCCCTTCGGAGGAGCGGTCCCGGAATCCGAATCCGTTACCCGATGATGCGGACCGTTATTGTGAGGAGCGAATAGATAAACTGTCCGAAGCCATGCAGCATCCTTCGTCTCATTTTATTTTGCCGGGGGGAACTTTGGTGTCGGCACAGTGTCATGTGGCCCGTGCGATAGCCCGGCGGGCGGAAAGAAGATTGTGGACATTGAACCGGAATGATGAAGTGCCGGCACCGGTGCTGCGGTTTGTCAACCGGCTTTCGGATTTATTGTTTGTGATGGCCCGTTACGAAATGGATAAGCAAGGGGCTCCCGAGGAACGGTGGAATTCTTTCTTGTATAAAAGAAAATCCTGATTTTTTAAGGTGGTGTGGATAGAAATGAAGTCGTGTTGCTTGGTAACACAAAATATAAAGCTATGAGACTGCGTCCAATTATGTTTGTCGGTACCTGCTCGGATGCCGGAAAAAGTGTTCTGAATACCGCTTTTTGCAGGATATTTTTGCAGGATGGTTATGCGCCGGCACCCTTTAAAGCACAGAATATGTCTCTGAATTCTTACGCCACACCCGAAGGCGGCGAGATCGGACGGGCACAGGCTGTGCAGGCCGAAGCTTGCAGAATTGCTCCCCATACGGATATGAATCCGGTGTTGCTGAAGCCCTCTACGGACCAAACTTCACAGGTGATTCTGAATGGAAGGCCTGTAGGAAATATGTCTGCCAGAGAGTATTTCCGTTCGGGCAATAAGCAGCAGTTATGGGAAGAGGTTGTACAGGCCTTCCGGCGTTTGGACGAGCACTATAATCCGATAGTGCTTGAAGGGGCCGGGAGTATTTCAGAACTGAATTTACGCGACCGGGATATTACGAATATGAGAATGGCGCGGGAGGTGGGTGCCGCTACCTATCTGGTGGCCGACATCGATCGCGGAGGGGTGTTCGCTTCCGTTTATGGATCGGTGATGTTATTGCCTGAGGAAGAGAGGCGGCTGATCCGGGGAATTATAATCAATAAATTCAGAGGGGATGTTTCCTTGTTTGATGAGGGAAAGCAAATGATCCGCGAGCTTACAGGCATTCCGGTGGTGGGTGTCATCCCCTACCTTCAGGATGTTCATATCGAGGAGGAAGATTCTGTTGCTTTGGCCTCTAAATCCGTGAGTGCCGGACAGGGAAGAATCAATGTCGCCGTTGTGCAGCTGAGGCGGATGTCCAATTTTACGGATTTTAATGCCCTGGAACATGACTCCCGCTTCCATTTGTATTATACGGCGGATGCGGAAGAGTTGAAAAAGGCGGATATCCTTATTTTACCCGGAACCAAAAACACCATTGCCGATCTGGAATTGCTCTGGTCCGGGGGAATTGCGGCAACTCTGACCGAAGCTTTCCGGATCGGGAAAAAAGTCATAGGGATATGCGGAGGTTACCAGATGATGGGCCGGCGAATCGACGATCCCGAAGGGGTGGAGGGAGATGTAAGATCGATTCCCGGTCTGGGATTGTTGCCTTTGGTATCGGTGATGCAGCGAAAGAAGGTGGTATGCCAAAGCCGCTTTCGTTTTAAGGATTATCCTCAGCTTTGTACGGGCTATCAAATCCACATGGGGCAGACATATTCCGCGGAGAAAGAGCAGGAATGGCCTGGAGACGGATCCGGGGTTTTTGCCTTAAATACATTGCCGGACGGAAAGGGAGAAGGATATATCCGGGATAAACAGTGCTGGGGTACTTATATGCACGGCATTTTGGATAATCCTGTGGTGTTGGACGATCTGGCCCGGGATTTCGGGAAGCGGCCGGTTGAAGGTGCCGATTACCGGGAATTCAAAGAGAAACAATATGATTTGCTGGCCGGACATGTCCGGGCGGCTGTGGATATGGACTATATTTATTCAACGATCGCCACGTGATTCACGGGCCTGGAGATGCCCTTTCCCGATCGGCGGAACAACTAAATTCATTATGCAACGATCTGTGCGTTTTTTTATTTTTGTGGCTTTGCTGGTATACGGGACGGGACTGACGGAACGGGTGTATGCACAGCGGCAGACTGCGGATACGTTGCGCAGGGATACTCTTTCTGTAAAATGGTTCAGTGTGGAAGGGCGGGTGGTCGGAGGCGATGGAAAAGAGGTGCTGCCCGGTGCTTATATTTACCTGGGAGAAAAAAGGGTGCCGGTGGCGACTACCGGCCGGGATGGTGAATTTAAGCTGGAGCGCCTGCCTGCCGGAAAAATGCGGTTTGCCGTTTCTTATACCGGTTATCAGGAGTACTCTGCAATATACGATGTAAATAAGAATCTGAATATCGGTGAAATTTGCCTGAGGTCTATAGTGCTGGAAGAAGCTGTGGTCGAATCCGCTTTGCCTTTGGTTGTCCGGAGGGGGGATACGACTCAATTCAATACAGTGGCGGTAAAACTGCCGGAAGATGCCGACCTGGAAGCTCTGCTGAAAAAATTACCCGGTTTTGAGATAATCGACGGGAAAATTATGGCCCAGGGGAAAGAAGTGACGAAGCTTTATGTCGACGGTATGGAGTATTCCTTTAATAATCCTGCCGCTGCCCTGAAAAATCTTCCTGCCAACCTGATTGCCAAGGTGAAAATGTATGACGACCGAAGCGAAGAGGCTAAATTTTCAGGATATGATGACGGGCAGAAGTTCAGAACCTTAAATTTAGAGACCCATCAGCCCGATTTGTTAAAAGTGTTCGGCAGCGCCCGGGCCGGATACGGCATAACCGATCCGTTGAAAAATACCTTTGAGGAGAATAATTGTCAAGGGTCGTTTTCCGCCAATCTTTTTGACCGGAAAAGAAGGATAACGCTGAGCGGGAACCTCTCCCATACAGGCCAGGATAATGAGTTGCCGGGAAGCCGGATCGCAGGTGAAGGAGGGGACAACCGGTCGCAATCGTATTATGTGAATTTTTCTTCGGAATGGGACAGGAACTCTGTGATATCGGGAAATTATACCTATTCCGGCAACCAGACTTATTCGGCAGCTTTGTCGCGTCAGGAGTATTTCCCTTCGGAACATGATGCCAACCGGATTTATGACAATGAGTCTCATTCCCGGGGGGAAGGGAAAAATCATGCGTTCAACGCTCATACCATCTTGGAGTTGAATAAAAAAAACAAACTTTCTTTCAGTCCGGTTTTTGCTGTTTCCGATCAGATTTCCCAGGTGCAGAGCATCAGTCAGAATATGGAAAACGGCGATACCTTGAATCAGACCTATATCCGTAACCGGAATGAATCGGCTCAAAAGAGTGCGGAGGGAGAACTGCTTTGGATGCATGCTTTTGACAGGAAAGGACGGACTTTCAATTTCAGGCTGAACGGCCGGTTCAGCAGGGATGAATCGGAACAGGCGCAGAACAGCCGGGAGCGTGTGCGGGAAGATGAGGCACGGGCTTCGGATACCATGCGCAATCTGCTGATAGAACAAGTCCGGACCGCTTACCAATGGACCGCTTCCCTGAGCTGGTCGGAACCTTTGACGGAACATGCCAGACTGGTGATGAATTATTCCTGGCAGGAGAATACCGACCGGTCGGATAAAGAAAGTTTGTCTTTCAGGGATGAACAGTTTGAAGAGCTGATAGGTATCGACACCGCTCAAACCACCTGTCTGGAGAATGTGTATCGCATACATAGCTACGGATTGAATTACAATTATTTCCGGGATCAGTTCCGGTTGTACGGGGGAATCACTTTGAGGCAAACCCGGAGGAGAAATAGCTATCGGTATGTAGAGGCTGCCGACTCCCTGACAGAAAGTAGTTACATCGATCTCAATCCGGTGATGAATGCCGGATTGAAGCTCAAGGAAAATATGGATTTCGATGTCGCCTATAACGGTTCTTCCCGTTCGCCGGACGCTTCCCAATTGCAAAACGTTCTCGATGTGTCCGATCCTTTACAGTTGACCATGGGAAATCCCCGTTTGAAAAAATCCTATCAGCATCATTTGGATATGAGTTGTTCTTACCGCATGGGGAATCATGCTGTGTTTTTTAATTCCGGGGTGAGGGCGGGGCAGACGTTCAACCAAATCACTACCAATGTAAGATTCATTCAGCGGGATACCGTCATCAACGGTTATGCTGTATTCCGGGGATCGCAATTGACGATACCGGTCAATTTGAACGGAGGCTGGGATATGAGTGCCTATGTGAATGCTTCTTTCCCCTGGAAAAAACTGAAATTGAATTTTGGTACCGATTTTTCTTATCGCTTTTCGCATACACCTTCTGTTTATAACGATGTTAAAAATATTTCCGATTCGCACTCCGCTTCCTTTAGGTTGAACATAACAGCCGATATATCGGAGAATCTTGATTTTAATTGTTCTTCGCAATCGTCTTGTTCTTATACGAAGAATTCAGCGGGTGGCAATTCCCGGGTGTTTGATGAGAATGTCAGTGGCGGTTTTTATTGGAATATCCGGAGGAAAGTGTTCCTGAAAGCCGGGTACGACGGACGGTTTTGGGTGCATCAAAAAGGAGAGGGGACGAATCGGGCGGATCATCTGCTGTATGCAACCGTCGGAAGCCGTTTCGGTGAAAAGAGACGGATGGAGGTGTCCGTGTCGGCCAACGATATACTGAAAGCACGCAATACCGTTGATTATTCTTTAAATGATTTATACGCCGAAACCAGTTATCGTTCCATGCCTTCGGTTTGTTATATGCTTTCTTTCTCCTATCGTTTCAACAGCATGGATAAAAATGAATCCCATTGATTATCTTTGCTTCGCTAAATACGTCAGAATTATGGAGTGGATAATGGTGTTTTTCCCTTTGCTGGCGGGATATCTGTTGGATCTGATCTTCGGAGATCCCCGTTGTTTGCCCCATCCGGTAGTGGGGTTCGGGCGGATGATCGCTTGGATTGAGCGGTGCTGGAACAGGGGAAAAGGAAGGATGTTTAAAGGTGCCTTGGTTGCTCTTTTGTTTCCGGCTTTCATTTTTGCTGTTTGCCGGGGCTTGGCCTGGGGAGCGGGGTGCATAGGCAGTTGGTGCGGGGTGCTGACGGCTACGGTTTTCGTCTTTTATGGTCTGGCGAACCGGAGCCTTATCGGGGAAGGCCGGGAGGTGATCCGCACATTGAGTGAGCAGGGGTTGGAAGCCGGACGCAAGCGGCTGTCGTGGATTGTTGGCCGGGACACGTCACAACTGAGCCCGAAAGAGATTTACACTGCCGTGCTCGAGACGATGGCGGAGAATTTGAGCGACGGGGTGGTGGCTCCTTTGTTTTATTATGCCTTGGGAGGCTTCCCGGCAATGATGGCCTATAAAATGGTGAATACCCTCGATTCGATGATCGGTTACCGGGATGAGCGTTACCGTCGGTTTGGATGTTGGTCGGCCCGTTTGGACGATGTATTGAATTTCCTGCCTGCCCGTCTGACGGCATTGTTTATGATGGTGGTTGCTTACCGTCCCGGCTTGTTCGGTTTTGTAAAGCGCTTTTGCCATAAGCACGCCAGTCCTAATTCCGGTTTTCCTGAAGCGGCTATGGCGGGCATACTGAATTGCCGTTTCGGGGGGGCGCATGTTTACCATGGGATGTTGGTGGAAAAGCCTTTCATCGGGTCTAATGACCGGGACTTGGGACTGAATGATTTCCGTCGGGCTGCCCGGGTGAATCAGAGGGTAACCCTGCTTGCCGTGGTGGCAGCGGGCGGGATCCGTTTCGGACTTCTGGCGCTTTAAGCCGGCCTGTCGGGCTGCCTGAACGGGAGAAATGGTTTTTCCCCCCAATAGAGGTGGATATAGGTGGCGATGACCCTGTCTTTTTGGAATACGGCCGTGCTGACCTTTTGATTTCTGGCATTGCAGACTTCGGCCACTGAGGAGAAATCCGGGGCGAGCGGCAGGAGGCGGGAATAATGAAATTCGTGGCCCCGGTACTCTTCGCCCTGGAAGCGGACCTTGCGGTAGCCTAGCTGCAGCTTCATATTTTCCATGGTGGCTCCCTGGGGCAGAAAACCGCACATGGGATAGTCTTTGCCGTCTTCGCCGGTGATGTATTGTCCAAGGTACATCATCCCCCCGCATTCTGCGTACAGGAATCCGTGCTGTTCACAGTAATCCAGCAGAGACCGGCGCATGGAGATGTTGCGGCTCAGTGGCTCCAGGTATAATTCCGGATATCCGCCGGGCAGATAGATGAAGTCGGAAGGCGGCGGGCAGGCGTCGCGCAAGGGACTGAAATAGGTGACGCAACCTTGCTCTTCCAGGGCCCGGATGTTTTCCGGATAAATGAAATTGAAGGCTTCATCCCTGGCTAC
>CAZMAE010000053.1:0-28143 GCA_964564205.1 uncultured Odoribacter sp.
CATCATAAAAGAATGGTTGAGTACGTATTTGCCGATACGGGTGGTTCCCGTACGGTCGAAGTTGATGGCTGCCACAACGGTCGGGTAGTTGGGGATGAAAAAATAGCCATTTACGGCCGGAAACATCGCGATCAATAAATAAGGGGAAATGCCCAAAGCAATACCCAGGGGCATGAATGCCCTGACGGTAGCCGCCTGGCTATAGAGCAGGATTGACATGACGAACAAAGCGATACCGAAAAGCCAGGGCATTTGGGTGACAATACCCTCGATGGCATTTTTCAGTCCGGTCATATTGCCCTGCAAAAAAGTATCTCCCATCCAGGCGATGCCGAAAATGGCAACTACGGCCTGCATGCCTGCCGAAAAGACACTTCCCTGAGCTGCTTTTATGCCATTGGCGCCGGTCAGTAAAATAATCAGGGCGGCGGCCGATAACATCAGAATTTCTATGATGGTTGCCATATCGACGGTCACCAGGTTTTCGCCGATGACATGGGAAGGCCGGAGATTGTCGAAGGAGCCGAACAGGACGATGAAGACTGTCGCCAGGATAAAAATAATGACCGAAGTCAAAGCCTTGCGCTTATTGGCAACATCCTTCAGTTCATAATGGCTATTACTGATCAAGCCTTCCCTGAGTCGTCTCTGATATTCCGGATCGTCCTTCAATTCTTTTCCTACTCTCAGCGAATAAAGGGCTCCCATGAAAACGCCGAGCAAGGTAGAGGGGATGGTAATTATCAGGATGTCAAGCAGTGAGACGCCGAATCCGGTCAGCAATCCAAGCAAAGCAACGGTGGCAGCCGATATGGGGCTGGCGGTAATGGCCTGTTGCGAGGCAATCACCGCAATTCCGAGAGGACGTTCGGGACGTATTTGGGTTTCGCGGGCAACCTCGGCTATTACGGGCAGTATGGAGTAGGCGACATGACCGGTGCCGGCTACAAAAGAAAACAGATAGGTGACCAGCGGGCTGAGGAAAGTGATTTGCGCCGGCCGTTTTCTCAAAAGATGTTCGGCTACGTGTACCATGAGGTCGAGTCCACCGGCCGCTTGCATACATGCTGCCGCAGTTATAACAGCCACAATCATCAACATGACGTCGATGGGAGGGGCTGTGGGTTGCAGACCGAAAACAAAAGTCAGTATGCCAAGTCCGATTCCGCCCATGATGCCAAGTCCGATTCCGCCTAAACGGGCTCCGACTATGATGGCCGTCAATACAAAAGCAAATTGTAAAAGCATAAGGTATCTAATTGAAATTAGTGTCAGTTTCCATTTCCATGTTGTTGAATTGTACCCCTCAGCACGGAAAATGTTTCATTTCCTTATCGGTATCTTTCATTTTTCTTGTAGTATTCGGAAAAAATATTCATATTCGCATTCGAATTTATTCAGGGAAAATTTGTAGCATTAAAAACAATTAAGAATGAAAACTTTAGCAAAATTATTCATTGTGTCGGCCTGTATGGTGGGTATGACTTCGTGTTTGAAAAACTCTGATCCCGATTTTGGAATCACTCAGGGAAATTGGTATATCCTGCAAAAAAATGAGGTGGCGGGGAACGATACCGTTCCGAAGTTTGCACCTTATATCTGGTTCGCTACCAATGAAATCATGGCGCAGGCCTCTGTAACCAGCCAGTCTTATCCGCTTGGCGTTCCCGGAAAGTTAACCAATTACTTCTGGATGTCCAAGGTGCCTGATTACGACTACAAAGCAGAGTTGGAAAATCAATCTTATACTTTTACGGGTGCCAATGCTGACGGCGAAAAAGTGATTTATACCGTCCAAATGGGGGTGGAGGCGGATAAAGCCATTGGCGACTTTAATGCGGAATTCACTTATGCTTCCAGCAAAGGAATTACGGTCAAATGGGGGGATGTCAAGAATGCCGGCTATTTTGAATTGGTTGTTTGGCCGTCCGATGATCCGGAGAATGTGAAAAAGCTTGCCAGCACCAGCCAGAAAGAAATATCGTTTACCAATTACGATGCATCTTCCGCCGGCTTGGCAAATGGGAAAAAATACGGTTTTGAATTGTTTGCCTATACGGTTAAAAATAATGTACTGACTGTCAAGCTGGAGAACCGTCCCGGACAGAACAAGTTTTATGTTGAGTCATGGGGTACCGATAATCCGGCAAACTGATCATCCGTTTTTTAAGTTTTACAGCAGACCCGCAAGGGTCTGTTTTTTTTAGCTTCGGGCATGACTGAAATCCATTATCAATCAATACCAATAGATGACAATAAAAATGCGGCACATGTACGGTGAGTCGATATTGTACATGTGCCGCTTTCCCTTGGGGATATACTTTTTATGGGTCCCAAGTTATGCCAATGGCTTCGTTTTGCCGGACAGTCTCATGGTGTCCAGTGCAATGACCAGTTCTTCGTCTGTCGTTACAGCCATAACGACGGTTTTGGAATCCTTTTCGCTGATCACGGCATCTTTAGCCCGGGAAGCCAGATTTACTTCTTTGTTCAGTTTGATGCCCAGATATTCCATACCGGTACAGATTTTCTGACGGATAGGGCAATCATTTTCCCCGATGCCGCCGGTAAACACGATAAGGTCTACGCCGTTCAAAACCGCAGCGTATGCACCGATGTATTTTTTAACATCATAAGCGAATATATCGAGCGCCAGCTGTGCCCTTTCGTTGCCATTTTCAGCCGCCGTAGTCAATTCCCTGAAATCGGAGGATACTCCGGAAATGCCCTGAACTCCGGATTGCTTGTTTATCAATGCATTTGTCTGACCGAGGTTTAGATTTTCTTTCTGAGCAATGTACAATAAGGCTCCCAGGTCAAGGTCTCCGGCCCGGGTTCCCATGACTAATCCTGCAACCGGAGTGAAGCCCATGGAGGTATCCACAGACTTGCCATTTTTGATCGCTGTAATGGATGCACCATTTCCCAGGTGGCAGGTGATGATTTTCTTTTCTTTTATATCCCAGTTCAGCATCCGGCAAGCTTTACCGGCAACAAACTGATGGGAGGTTCCGTGGAAACCATACCTTCTGACGCCGTATTTTTCATAGTATTCGTAAGGAATGCCGTAAACATAGGCAACCGGAGGAAGGGTTTGATGGAAGGAGGTGTCGAAAACCGCAATCTGCGGAACCGACGGCAACAGTTTTTCCATAGTTTCAATCCCCTTGAGGTTAGCCGGGTTGTGCAGGGGAGCAATCTCTGCCAGGGCTTTGATTTTGGCTTTGACTTCTTCGTCCACTTTTACACTTTCGGAAAAATATTCTCCTCCGTGTGCGACGCGGTGACCTACCGCACCGATTTCGTTCAAGGATTTCAGCACTCCCTGTTTCGGATCGACCAGGGCTTTTAGAATCAAATCCATACCTATGCTGTGATCGGCAATCGGTTGTTCCACCACAACCTTGTCCTTCCCTTCCGGTTTATAGGTAAAGCTCCCGTTGGCCAGCCCGATTTTTTCCACGATTCCTTTAGCCAGTAGCAAAGCATCCTTGTCCAGATTCAGCAGCTGATATTTGATGGATGAACTTCCGCAGTTTAAAACTAGTATATTCATGTTCCTGTTTTTTTGGTTGATTTTATTCCCGTCCCTTAATCCAGTCCGGCGGCCTGATTTACAGTGATCGCTACAAGATTTACGATATCGCTGACCGAACAGCCTCGCGACAGGTCGTTGATAGGAGCCGCCATGCCTTGCAATACCGGGCCGACTGCTTCAATACCGGCAATGCGCTGAACCAGTTTATAACTGATGTTGCCCACTTCCAGACTGGGGAAAATCAATACGTTTGCTTTTCCGGCGACAGGACTTCCGGGAGCCTTGCTGGCACCTACCGAAGGAACCAGAGCTGCGTCGGCCTGCATTTCACCGTCGATCATCACATCGGGTGCCATGGCTTTGGCCAGTTCCGTTGCCTTTACCACTTTATCTACAAGTTCGTTTTTCGCGGATCCTTTGGTCGAGAAACTGAGCATAGCCACCCGCGGTTCTATTTTGGCAATGGCTCTTGCCGTCGCTGCCGTAGAAACGGCGATCTGAGCCAGCTCTTCGGCTGTCGGATTGGGAAGTACGGCGCAATCGGCACATACGATCAAGCCGTTTTCACCGTATTCCGGTTTGTTGGTCAGTAGCAGGAATGCTCCGGAAACGACAGAGATTCCGGGTTTCGTCTTAACGATTTGCAAAGCCGGACGAAGCACGTCGCCGGTTGCATTTTTGGCTCCGGCAACTTCTCCGTCAGCGTCTCCGCTTTTAATCATCAGAGTGGCGAGATACAACGGATCGGTAACCAGCTTAAGAGCCTGCTCTTTGGTCATGCCTTTATTTTTGCGCAATTCTACCAGAAGATCGGCGTACTGTTCTTTTTTCGGATGGGACAACGGATCTACAATAGTTGCTTTGTCAATATTTTTTAATTGGTACTTCTCTGCCAAGGATTTGATTTCAGCAGGATTGCCAATCAGAATAATGCGTGCGATGCCTTCTCCCAAGATCTGGTTGGCCGCTTGAATCGTGCGTTCTTCTGTCCCTTCGGGGAGCACAATTGTTTTACTTTGTTTTTTAGCGTTTGCTTTGATTTGCTCTAAGAGTTCCATTGTTTATACTATTTTAAATCCCACATTTTCATATTTTTCGCAAAAGTAAAAATAAAATGTTTAAAAGGGAAAAGAGTTCGGACGAAATTTATGCTTAGTCGGGAATGGCCTGTGTGCCGGAATTTCAGGTGAACCTTTTGTTGCCTTAACGGGCCTCCAGCTTGAAGCGGATTCTCAGACAGCAGTTATTGAAGTCGGTGCTTATGATCCGGAATCTGCCGATTTCCGAAGTATTGCCGACATGCCGGCCGATACAGGCACAAGCATCATAGTCCCCGATTCTAACGATACGCAGAGTTTCCCCGGCTTCCTCGGGCAGTTTGCCCAGATCGATTTCCTCCGGGACCTTGCTGCGGGGAACGAATTCTATGCTAACGGGCAGGTTGCGGAGGATGACTTCATTGACTTTGTTTTCGATAAGGGCAATGTCTTCCGCCGTGGGAGCTTCCGCCAGGTGATAGTCGCATTTGGATTTCTTTTTTTCGATGTGCGCATTCCGCGACCGTTCACAGCCGAAGAGACGGACCATGGTTTGGTTGAGGATATGTTCGGTTGTGTGCATGGGTGCAAGTGAAGCATCCTGAAATTTGGGACTGGGTGAGTTGATTTCCATAAAGCATACTGTTTATGCGGCAAAGTTACGAATAAGTTCCGGAAGAACCAGCGCACCTGCGGGGGTGTGAAAACAACTCCTTTTGCGATGTAATGTTGTCCGGCGATGGTGTGTCTTGTGTTTCCTGTGTCTCCCCGAGCCGGGACATTCAGGAAACGTCGTTTCCGGGATGTTTCACTACCGGATACAGGCAGAAACACCCGTATTTGCCTGTTCTTATCCGGGCGGCACGCAGGAAACAACGTTTTTAGCGTGTTTTCGTTTGTAAAGTAACCCAAGACGACGGTTTCCTGTCGTTTTTCTTTCGAAAACAGGCGGGAAACGTTGTTTCTTCCTGCTTTTGTCGTCAAAAGTTGCAAAAAACTGGCGTTTCTGGCAATTTTTTGCCGGAAAACAAGCCGGAAACCGTGTTTCTGGCAACTTTTCGTAAGCGGACAATCCGGAAACACGGTTCCTGCCTATGAACGAGCTCTGGATTTAGAAAATGTCCGTTTCAACAAAGGCATCCGTCTCCGTAAGGCGGCGATTTCCGCTGCCTCCGTGAGGGATTGCGATGTTTGCCGGTCACTTTCCGTTTCTTCTCGACCAGCCCGAAGCGTTCCTGCAAGGTGGCTCCGGACGAACCCCGTCCTGGTGCCTGACTGCCAGGATCGCCATTCGCATGCCCACTTGTCGCAAGGCAAATATACGGGAATTCTTTTCCATCGTCAGAGCCTTTTAATTTTTGTCCAGGAAATCTTGAAATATAAATAAAAAAAATAGTTACCTTAGAGCCATAAAGATCGGTGTGTGGTGGGGGATGGACGATTCCTGCAGAACACCTTATGTATACTAATATATATTATGGAAAATTCAGAGAAAAACAGACGGAAATATAGGCTGAACAAACTGGCAAGCTATCCTTTAATAGAAAACAAGTCGGTGCTGATGAATTTACCGGAAGAACGGTTCGAACATTGGGGTTGCTTGGTTTACACGAAGGTGATATCCGGTTTAATCAGCAAGGTGTTAGTTGATCAGGGAAAGATCTCGAATAATTAAAATCTCCCAAAGAACCGAGGCATTTCCGACTTTCGGATTGTTTCGTTATCTTTGCCGGATCGAATAAAGAGTGAAAGACCGCAAAAAGGGTTTTAAATCTGATAAATTTTTGAAGTAAAAAAGTAGTTATGAAATTATTAGAAGGAAAAACTGCACTGATCACGGGTGCATCCCGAGGGATTGGAAAAGCTGTTGCTCTGGCATTTGCTAAAGAAGGAGCCAATATTGCTTTTACTGATTTGAAATATGACGAGAATGCTCAGGCCACGGAAAAGGAAATAGCAGCATGTGGAGTAAAAGCTAAAATGTATGCTTCCAATGCGGCCGATTTTGCACAAACGGCTGCGACGGTGGATGAAATTGCCAAGGAATTCGGACGCATCGACATTCTGGTAAACAATGCCGGCATCACCAAAGATACTTTGTTGATGAGAATGAGTGAAGAACAATGGGATGCCGTGATCAATGTCAATCTGAAATCGGTTTTCAATTTCACCAAATCTGTGTCAGCGGTGATGCTGAAACAAAAGAGCGGCTCTATCATCAGCATGAGTTCCGTTGTCGGAGTGAGCGGAAATGCCGGTCAGGCCAATTATTCGGCTTCTAAAGCCGGTATCATCGGTTTCACCAAGAGCGTGGCCAAAGAATTGGGATCGCGCAATATCCGGGCCAATGCGGTTGCTCCGGGCTTCATCATTACGGATATGACTGCACAGCTGCCGGAGGAAGTCAGAAAAGAATGGGCTGCCAAGATTCCGTTGAGAAGAGGGGGTACGCCTGAAGATATTGCTGATGTATGTATTTTCTTGGCTTCGGATATGTCCAGATATGTTACAGGTCAGGTTATCCATGTCTGTGGAGGTATGAATATGTAACAGCAAGGATTTTTGATTTACGGTTTATGCATTGAATCGTAAATCAAAATTTTTGAAAAGCAATGATCCGGTGAGTTTTTCCCGGATTTATTATCATGTTAAATATTTACAAGGCTTCTGCTGGTTCAGGGAAGACTTTTGCCCTGACGCTCGAATATTTCCGGATCATTTTTCAGTCCCCCCCGGAATACAGGAATATATTGGCGGTGACCTTTACGAATAAGGCAACGGAGGAGATGAAGTCGCGGATCATTAAAGAGCTTCACCGTCTCGCTTTGGGGGAAAGCAGCGACTACGGCCGGATATTGAAACAGGAGCTGAAAATGACAGATGAAGAACTGAAAAACAGAGCTTCATTGTTGGTTTCGATGCTGTTGCACGATTACGGCCGGATCTCCGTTACCACCATAGACCGCTTCTTTCAACGGATCCTGAAAGCATTTACGCGGGAGTTGGGTATTTATCCCGGATATAATGTGGAGCTGGACAGTGATTATGTTTTACAGAAAGCGGTCGATAAAGTGATGCAACAGGTGAAGGAAAATCCTGAATTGCGCAACTGGATCAATGAGTTGATGAGTGCCAGCGTGGAGGAAGGAAAATCCTGGAGTGTAAAGGCTAAAATTGCAGAACTGGGAAGTGAACTCTTCCGGGAGAATTATATGCTTTTCGACAGCCGGCTGCTGAGCAAATTCGGCGACAAGCAGTTCCTGAAAGTGTACCGTGATTTCTTGAATTCGATAACCCGGGATTATGAACAAAGACTGACAGCTATCGCTTCGCGGGCTTTGCAGTTGATTCAGGGCGAAGGATTGGTATTGGGCGATTTTAAAGGGGGAAAAGCAGGATGTGCTTCCTGGTTTTATAAATTAGCCGACGGTCATTTCGATGAACCGCCTACGGCTACGGTCCGTAAAGGGGCCGGAGAAGAAGAAATGTGGATCACAAAAACTGCTTTGCAGAAAGAAAAGATCGCCGCCATCCGCCCCCGGCTGATGAATGGGCTGCAAGAGGCCTTACAAATTTTCGAGGCAGACTACTGCCGCTATTTGTCGGCCCGACAACTAAGCGGCAACCTCTATCAATTGGGCATCCTGAACGACTTGTATCAGGAAGTAAGAGGCTATTGTGATGAAAAAGGATTGATGTTGCTGAGTGATACTACGAAAATCCTGAATTTGCTGATTGCAGACAATGACAGTTCTTTTTTATATGAAAAGTGCGGCAATTACTATAAGCATCTGATGATTGATGAATTTCAGGATACCTCGGCCATGCAGTGGAATAATTTCCGTCCTCTGGTGACGAATAGTTTGGGAGAAAAAAATAAGGTGATGATTGTGGGGGATGTCAAACAGAGTATTTATCGCTGGAGAAACGGGGATTGGAACTTACTGGCCTACGAAGTTCAAAAACAGTTCAGACATCTGGGCGTCAGAGAAATTATGCTGCAGGACAATTGGAGGAGTGCCAGAGATATCGTGGAATTCAACAATGCTTTTTTTGAAGCATCGGCCGGTCTGCTTACCCAACTGTATGAAGCGGATACCGGCGGAAAAGGGGAAATGGCCCGGATGATCGCTGAAGCCTATCAGGGATTGAAACAAAATCCGCAAAAGAAGAAGTCCGGATATGTAGAAATTTGTTTCGGACCCGGGAAAAAGGAAGAAGAGTGTGACAGGCGGATCATGGAAGATGTCGTCGCCGTCATTCAGGACATTCTGGATCGCGGAGGAAAGCTGAAAGATACGGTTATTCTGGTGAGAGGAGGAAAAGAAGGGGCTTTTGTCGCCGAGTATCTGATGGAATACAACAAGAATGCTTTGCGTCCCGTCCCTTTTATCTCCAATGATTCCCTGTATGTCTGGTCTTCCCCTTATATACAGTTTATCGTTGCCCTGCTGAAATACATTGCCGACCCTTATGATCAGGTCAATAAAGCGGCGATCGTTTATTTTTTTCATACATTCGTCAAAGATGACGGTATGCTTCCGGGCGAGATTTTCCACGGATCTCACTCGGAGGAACTCTTCAGTGTCTTGGACTCGGATTTTCAGAAAGACAACGGACAAATGTTATCCTGTTCGCTGTTTGAAACCATCGAAATGCTCATTGACCGGTTTGGGCTGAAAGACAGCCAGGAAGAAATTCCCTATCTGATCGCTTTTCAGGATATCGTTTACGAATATGAATTTGCCAATCCCAACAGTATTCATTTATTTCTGGAATGGTGGGAAAAAGAACAAAAAAAACGGGTCCTCACAACCTCGGAAGAAGTGGATGCCGTCAGAATTCTGACGATCCACAAATCCAAAGGACTGGAATTCGGACAGGTGATCTTGCCGTTTTGCAGCTGGGAATTGGATAGCATCCGTCCGTTGAGGCGCATTTGGTGTCATAACAATGAACAGGGATTCAATGCACTGGAATACGTACCCCTGAACTATTCCTCTAAGCTGGAAAACACTATTTTCAAAGACGACTATCTGGCGGAACATTTAAAAGCTTATATCGACAATTTGAATCTGCTCTATGTCGCGTTCACGCGGGCTAAAACAGAATTGTATATTCTTCCGCACCATCCGGAAATGAATAAAGACGGAAGCATCCCGGTATCCGATATCGGAGCTTTTATTTTCAGAGTCGTACGGGAGATGAACGGCGAGAGTCCCGATGATAAATACCGTTTCGGAATCAAATCAAAGAGTGACTGTAAGGCGGAAAACCGGAAAAGTCCCTGGTCTTTATCCACCTATCCGGTCGATCATCCTGAGGGCAGGATCAGTGTAAAATACCGGTACAGAGATTTCACTGTTGCCGGCCAAGCGCTTCACTCTGCTATTGACGAAGGACAACTTTTACACGAAATTTTCCGGACTATCAGATATCCGGAAGATATCAATCATGCCGTTCATCAGGCTTATCTTCAGGGGCTGATCCGCATGGAAGATCAGGCTGAATACGAAAAGAAAATCAGGGAATATCTCCTGACTCCCGAAGTTTCGGCCTGGTTCAGCCCGGACTGCCAGGTTATTAATGAAAGGGAAATTCTTTTCCCCGGAGGGGCCAAGGCTCGTCCGGACCGCGTCATTATCAAGCGGGAGACAGTGAAGGTGATAGATTACAAATTCGGACAAAACGAGGAAAAAGAATACCTCAGACAGGTTCGGTTTTATTGCAATGCCCTTAAAAAATTAGGGTATGCTGATCCCGAAGGTTACATTTGGTATGTGAAACTGAACAAGATTGTAAGAGTATAAATAAAAGCGTGAAATTTAATCCAAGAGATTTCTTTTTAAGTCTTTAGCAACTTTTCGCAGGTAATATCCGGGTTGCCGTAGAGCATCCGGCAAACTGGCCGCATAGTCTATAAGCGTATACATCCGGTCGAAATGGGGCAGGGGCGGTTCCGCCAAGCCTGCAATTCCGATTACGGGGACCTTGTATTGACGGCAAAGAGTTGATATTACTCCGGGGATTTTTCCGTACCTGCTTTGAGCGTCGATTTTCCCTTCTCCGGTAACAACCCATTGCACTTGAGGCAAATATTCCTTGAAATGGGATAAACCGATACAAAAATCGGCGCCGGAGAGCAAGCGTGCCCCCAGCATGGCATGTAAAGTTGCCGCAATTCCTCCTGCAGCCCCTCCGTGTTTCAGTGGCAGTACGTCACAACCCGTTTTTGACAACAGTAAAGCAGCAAACCGGCTCAGGGCTTCATCCAATATGGCCACTTGTAAAGAAGAAGCACCCTTCTGCGGTCCGAAGACGGCTGCAGCTCCTTCCGGTCCGATAAGCGGATTGTTCACATCGGCCAGAACGATCCATTCTGTATTTTTAAAATTGTCCTTTAATTTATCTGAATTAAAGTCAATGATTTCAAGCAGATGATTGCGAAAACAATTCTTTGATCTTACAATCTGCAATCCCATTTCGGTCAAAGCCCCCAGACCTCCGTCAATGCTGGCGCTTCCTCCAACTCCTAATAAAATACGACGTTTTCCTTGTCGTACTGCATGAAGCAATACTTTGCCCAGACCTGCAGTATTGGCTTGAAAAACGTTATATTCGCCGGGTTTCAGGTCTTTCAAACCACAAACGGAGGCCAAATCAATAATTGCTGAATCGGTCGTCGAATAATAAGTCGCCTGATGTGGCCTTCCCAAAGCATCGACGGTCTGAACAGTCTGTGGAAAGGCATTGAGGTAGGAGGCAATGATGCGGGCAGTTCCGTCTCCTCCGTCGCACATAGGCAAGCAGAGCGCATACAAACCGCTATCCGTTAATTCATCAGACATGATCCTGCAAAATTCAATTGCATCCATGCTTCCTTTAAAAGCATTGGGGGCAATCAGCACAGTCGGAAGATTACCGGGTGACGAGTAATTTTTCATGGTCCATATTCTGCATTTCGAACAAATCACGGTCCGGCCATTCGGTAACAGTGGCCATAGCCTTGCCGATAGCATTATTGATATACGAGGGGAAGCGGGCTCCTTTCCAACTGCTGGTATTGGTTAAGAAAACCCAGGAATATCCGTTTGCCTGTCTTTTCATCAATGCGCTGGTTCCTGCCAGGGTGCCGGTGCGCGTCCAATCCCCTCTGGCATTTGTTTCAATCCATCCGATCGGCAGGGTATGGGATAGATTTTGCGTCATTTCATCTATCGAGGCAGGAGTCAGAATATCCGAGATCCCGGAGTTTTTGTCGATGGCAGCCAGAAAACGGAGGAGTTCCGAGGGAGAAGCCACCCAGCCGCCCGCACCGTAAAGGCCTTCGATATTGTTGCCTCCGTTGCTGCGTGGAACGAGTTTTCCGCTGCCATCACAGGCCGGTATGCGTTCTGCATCATCAACTTCATAGTATTTCACTTCGTTGGGGAGTCTTTCCTCATAAAGATTTTTCCCTAAATGCATGTCAAAACACCCGGAAGGATAAAGGATATGTTTCCGGATATAAGACTCGTAGGCTTCGCCGGAAACCTTTTCAATAACTTTAGATAAAATCCCGTAACCGATATTGGAATAAGCAGTTGATTCTCCGGGTGTATAAGAAAGACGCCGGGAGAGAACAAAGCGGATCATGGTATTCAGATCGGCAGGCGGCGGAACATTCATCTTTTGAGCAATGGCGACAGGCGAAAACATAGGATCGCCGAAAGCATTGGAGAACCCTCCCTGGTGCCTCAAAAGATTTTCTACAGTTATCCTCCGGGTCCGTTTATCTTTGATATTTAAATACAGGGAGTCGTTCAATATACCTTCCGGCCCGAATACCCGATCGCCGAGTTTCAGTAAGCCCTCTTCCTGTAGTTTCATAATTCCGACAGCGGTGATCAGCTTAGAGACCGAAGCAATCCGGAAAACGTGCATCACGTCCATGGGAATACTGTCTTCGACATTGGCAAAGCCATAACCTTTGCTATACAGCAATTTGTCATCCTTCATGAGTGCGAAAGAAGCCCCTTTCAATTCCCAGGTCCGGATGAATTTTTCTATCTGGCGATCGAACTTACGGGAGAGTTCGAGTTCAGAATCTTCATTTGTAATCACCTGATTGGCAGGAAGTAGTTGTAAACTATCGGAAGGAACGGATAGAACATTTGTTTCTTCCTGAGAAGAAAAGCATTTGTTGGCAAGGCTAAATCCCCAGGGGTTCCACAAAACCAACAATCCCGGAATAATTATATATATCAGGTATTTCAGGTATTTCATGCCCGGTCTTTAGTAATATAAAACAGGAAATGAAGTGCGGAACAGGCTTAAAAGCAAAAGGTTAGCACCTCATTCTTGCATTTTCTCTGCAATATTATAAAAAAATGGACTGACAAAGAAATATAAACATTCAAATCTTCTTAAAAGATGGTAAAACCGGACTTATTCCAGTAAAGCAAAATAATGCTTCATCAATCTCCTCATCAAAGGATTGCCGGTGGAATAAACAACTTTGTCGATACAATTCAGGGGCAGGATCAAGGGAGATGTTCCGGTCAGAAATGCCGCATCAAATTTCTCCGTATCCTTCAGTGCTATTCTTTGTTCAAGCAGGGAAACGCCTTGCTGTTTACAAATGTCAAAAACTCTTTTCCGGCTTGTTCCGGGCAAAACATAGGCAGAAGGGCTAGTGTACAACGTCTGTCCCTGAACGAAAAATACGTTCGAGCGGGAACCCTCGGTGATGTATCCTTCCTTGTCCACTAGTAAGACTTCGTATACCCGGTGGATTTCCATAAGCCGGTCGGAGATAGTGCGAAGATGCTGATTTAGATACTTCACTTCGGGATTTTCACGCATCATTTGATAAGTCATGGCCGGAACCCCCCGCTCATAATCGATTGCAGCGGGATAGTGATGGGGAATCTGAAACATGTATTCATCGGTTCTGCTGCCGGAAAAATGCAGTACGTATTTTACGTTTCCTTCGGTGATATGTTCCATTCGGATAAGCTGCCTCAGCTTATCCGGTATATTTAAACTTTCTACCTGAATACTGATATTTGATTTGTTGAGTGAATTAGAAAGCCTCAATAGGTTGTCGTTCAAAAATATAGGATGACCTTTAAAAACGCGTATCACCTCATAAATGCTCAAGCCTTCTGCAAAGATCCGTTCATCGAAATCTGTCTTATCCACCAATTGATTATTCCATAAAATCATATATTTTTTCTCTTTAGAATTATCGTTTTCATAGATTTTACAAAATTATAAAAAAGGCAGTTCCGAATTTCAATTATTTCCCTTAATTTTGGCGATATCTATGGAAAAAGCGGAACAAATCAAACAGATTGAATCATTTTTGGATGAAGTCATAATCCAGGAATTGGGAAAGGTGCAGCAAGCCGGGATTTCCTATATGCAATTTGTATTAATGGGACAGGCCATAGAGGTATTAGGCAGTTTTCTGGACCAGAAACCGATGAAGGCAAAAGGGCAGTCCGCCCGTCGGTTTACCAATGGAGTCAACCGTTTATTCGGAGGTCGTTATCGTTTATTGAACGATAATTATTTCCTGTACGATAAACTACGCAACCAAATGACCCATACTTTTATTCCGGGGAATGATCTTTTGCTGATCAGTAAGAATGATCCGGGAGCCGGTTACCGGCATCTGGAGTATCATGCGGGTAAATTGGTTTTAATAGGTGAAGTATTTTATCAGGATATTTGCCGGGCCTGCCGGTATTTGGTAGACAATTTGAAAGAAGGAAAGATAAAACCGAAGAATATTGCATTTGAATATGATGAAGAATAAGAGAATTGTTTTGATCGGTGCGGGAAATGTAGCTCATCATTTGGCTCCGGCCTTATTAAAAGCGGGAGCGGATCTTTGCCAGATTTATAGCCGGAGCCTGGAATCCGCCCGGGAGTTGGGGAAGAAAACAGGCATTACTTATACTGCAGATATCTTTGCCATTTATCCGGACTGTGAGATCTATCTTTTTTGTGTCAGTGACGATGCCTTACCGGGATTATGCAAAAGTATCCGAATCCATAAAGAGGCCTTGCTCCTGCATACTTCCGGCAGTCTGCCCATGGATATTTTCAAGCCTTATACTTCCCGTTACGGTGTATTGTATCCCTTGCAGACTTTCACTAAAAAACGGGATCTGGATTTCAGAGAAATTCCTTTATGTATAGAAGCTGCCACTCCTGAGCTTTTAAAAGAGGTTAGGGAACTCGGTCAAATGATCTCTTCGCACGTAGAGGAAATTGCATCCGATAAACGGAAAGTTTTACATATGGCAGCTGTTTTTGCCAATAATTTCGTTAACCATTTGTATGGAATTGCCGGAAATATTCTGGAGAAAGAGAATTTGGATTTCAGTCTGCTCCGGCCTTTGATTTTTGAAACGGCACATAAAGTGATGCTTATGAATCCGGAGCAAGCTCAAACAGGACCGGCACGAAGGGGAGACGAGAGTATTCTCGGCATGCATAAAGCAATGCTGAAAAATGACCGGAAGTTATTGAATTTATACACGTTATTTTCCGATTCTATCCATGAAACTGTTCAGAAAAACGTGGAAGGAAAAGCGGAAACTGAAAATAAACCTTTAATGTTGTCACTTTGGTAAAAGATATGGGATTTTTTAAAGATGAATTGAAAAAGATCAGGGCATTTGTATTCGATGTAGACGGAGTGTTATCCCGTCAAACCCAAAATATTACGGCAGACGGAGAGTTAATCCGTACTTCGTGTACGAAGGACGGATATGCGTTGATGTATGCCATTCGGAAGGGATATTGCATTGCAATTATCTCCGGAGGAGGTGCCCCGGGTGTTCGGGAACGTTTGGAAAAACTAGGGGTGAAGCCGGAAAACATCTATCTCAAAATAGCCAATAAAACAGAAGCCTTGGAAGAGGTTATGCATAACAACCGGCTTACTCCCGAGGAAGTGATGTATATGGGTGATGATATTCCTGATTATGTGGTCATGACCCGGGTAGGATTGCCGGTTTGTCCCTCAGACGCTTGCGAGGAGATTAAATCGGTTGCCAGGTATGTTTCCGATGTCAAAGGCGGAGAGGGCTGTGTGCGGGATGTGATATCCCAGGTTTTAAAAGCAAAAGGCGACTGGATGGACACTGGCTGTTATGTCAGAAGCATGTAAAGACGAACCAATATGTACGGCTTTCTACATTTGATCAGGCTCAGGACAATTGCTTTTGCAGTGCTGACCATGTATGCTATGCGCTATATGGTGATACAACCTATGCTGGAACTGAACGGATTCAGCCTTCAAATGACAAACAGGGCTTTCTGTTTGTTGGTAATTGCCGTATGTTGTCTGATTTCAGGGGCTTATGTTATCAATGACTATTTCGACACGAAATCGGACTGTATTTCCGGAGTCAAAAAAGTGGTGGTGGGAAAAACCATCAGCCGAAGGATGGCAATCACTATGCATACGGGTTTGAATATCCTTGCTATAGGCATTTCCTTCTTTCTGGGTTTTGCCTGCGGAGTGTGGGAAATCGGAATATTATTTTTACTGGTTTCAGGCATTTTATGGTTTTATTCCGGCTGTTATAAAAAATATTTTATTCTGGGCAATATGCTGGCGGGCTTTATGGCTGCACTTATTCCAGTGAGTGCACTGATTTATGAAATACCTTTATTAAATATGGCTTATGCAGCTGTTTTACTGGAAACGGATACCAATTTTTTGTATATGTTTACCTGGGTATTTGCCTTTTCCTGGTTTTTATTTCTGAATATTCTGATGTATGAAATCAATAAAGATATATATACGGTTGAAGGTGACCGCGAAAACGGGATCCGCACCATACCTGTAAAACTAGGCATCTGTACAGCCCGGAGAATCATCGTAACCTTGGCTCTCCTTGCCATTGTCACGGTCGTAATATTGTATTGTCTCGAATTTACCGCTTCGCCGGCTATTTTGGTCTATGTGCTTGCTGCCATTGTGTTGCCTTACACGATTTATATGCTGGTGATTCAGGGAAACCGGCGGGGGGTGCAATTATGCCTGATCCGGGCCATCATGGTGCTGTGCATAGGAGTGAGTGTTTTTTTCAGGCATTTCTTTCAAATCATTTTTGTGGAATAAAGATCGAATATGAATGAATATAAATTGATATTGGCTTCGGCCTCTCCAAGACGACAGCAACTTATGCGTGATGCAGGATTCAAGTTTGAAGTCAAACTGAAACATATCGATGAAATCTATCCCGGTCATTTAGCTCCCGATCAGGTACCGGAATATCTGGCCCGTTTGAAGGCCGGAGCATTTCAAGGGGAACTAACCCCGGGGGAAGTATTGATCACAGCCGATACTGTAGTTTGTCTCGACGAACGGATATTGGGTAAACCCCGGGACCGGTTTGAGGCCATCGAGATGCTACATCGGTTGTCAGGACGAAAACATACCGTAGTCACTGGTGTATGTCTGACTTCCACGGAACAAAAAAAGTCGTTTTCAGCTTATACGGATGTTTTCTTTAAAGAACTTTCGGATGAAGAGATTACTTGTTATGTAGATAATTACAAGCCTTTCGACAAAGCAGGTGCATACGGCATTCAGGAATGGATCGGCTATATCGGAATCCGAAGAATCGAAGGTTCTTTTTATAATGTCATGGGCTTACCGGTCCAACAACTTTACGAAGCACTGAAAAATTTTTAACGCTAAATATAATTTCATGAAGAGAAGACCAATATTATTCGTTTTGGCAATATTCCTGGGATGGATAAATTGCCGTGCAGATGAAGGCATGTGGATCCCGATGTTGTTACAGAAATACAACATTGAAGAAATGCAGAAACAAGGATTCAAACTTACTGCTGAAGATATTTATGCTATTAATCAAGCTTCCCTAAAAGATGCCGTCGTCGGGTTAGGCAGAGAGGGAAGTCCTTTCTTTCATTTCTGTACCGGTGAAATCATCAGCAATGAAGGGTTAGTAGTCACAAATCATCACTGCTCCTTCGATATGATACAATCTCACAGTAGTTTGGAACACAATTATCTCAGGGATGGTTTTTGGGCCCGGAGCCGGCAAGAAGAATTGGCCAATCCGGGGATAACGGCATCCATTCTGGTTCGCATGGAAGATGTAACGGAGAAAATCCATGCAGCGGTGAAACCCGGCATGACTGCAGAAGAAAAAAAAGCGGAAATTGCAAAAACATGCAGACTGTTGGAAAAAGAGGCAGTAAAAGGAACGCGGCTAATGGCCAGCATCAAACCTTATTTTAACGGGAATCAATATTTTATGTCCGTATTCAAAATTTATAAGGATGTCCGCTTGGTAGGAGCTCCGCCATCGGCCATCGGTAAATTCGGAGGGGATACTGATAACTGGATGTGGCCCCGGCATACCGGCGACTTTTCCGTTCTCCGGATTTATGCCGGCAAAGATAATGAACCTGCGGATTATTCTCCTCAAAATAAACCGTATACACCATCAACATTCTTTAAAATATCTACCAAAGGAGTGCAGGAAGGCGACTTCACATTGGTTTTCGGTTATCCCGGAACTACCAAAGAATATCTGACTTCATACGCAATAAAGCAGATTCAGGAGGTTGAAAATCCACACAAAATCGCTATCCGGACTGCGAAATTGAATGTCATGAATGCTGCTATGGAATCCGACGAGTTACTGCGGATCAAATATGCTTCCAAGGCAGCCGGAGTTGCAAATGCCTGGAAAAAATGGCAGGGAGAAGTGATGGGACTAAAACGGTTTAATACGGTAGCCAAAAAGCAAGAAGAAGAAGAACATTTCAAGACCTGGGCACAAGACAAACCGGCCTACAGGGGCTTATTGGACCAATATAAGCAATTGTACGAAAAAAGAAAAGATTTGATTTTGGCTTCAGCCTATCTGAATGAAGCGGGAAAAAGGGGAGCGGAAATCGTAGGATGGTGTGCCAAGGTCCATAAGATGTTATCTTCGCAGGAGTTCAGCAATGATGCCGAAAAAGTCAAAAAACAATTAAAGGAGACTGCTTCTGCATATTATAAAGACTATGATGCAGCCACCGATCAGAAAATTCTGATTGAAATGCTGAAATTGTACAACCGGAATTTGCCTCAGGAATGGATACCTGAAGAAATACGGAAAGCAGCCCAACAAAAAGGGATAGAAGCATATGTCAAAGTATTGTTCGAAAAATCTGTTTTGGCAAATGAACAGAAATTTTATCGTTTTGCGGAACAAAGCAATGCCAAGTCATATCAAAGATTCGAAAAAGAACAGGCTTGGCAATTAACTTCTTCCTTGGATCGGTTTTATCAGGAAAAGGTGAAACGGGAACTTAGCGAAATCGAAAACCAAATCAACAGCATGAATCAAATTTGGCTGGAAGGCTTAATGAAAATGCAGCCTGAAAAAAACTTTTATGCTGATGCAAATTCTACGTTGAGGGTCGCTTATGGGAAAGTGCAAGGCTATTCGCCGCACGATGCAGTGTATTATAAACATTATACCACCCTGAAAGGGATCATGGATAAAGATAATCCGGAAATTTACGATTATGATGTACCTCGGAAATTGAGAGAGATTTACCGGAACCGCGACTTCGGATCCTACGTTCAGGACGGAGAAGTGCCAGTGTGTTTTATCGCCACCAACCATACCACCGGAGGAAATTCGGGCAGTCCGGTATTGAATGCCGAAGGACACCTGATCGGTTTAAATTTTGACAGAGCCTGGGATGGCGTTATGTCGGATATGCAGTATGACCCGGCTATTTGCCGGAATATATCGGTGGATATCCGTTATGTGCTGTTTATCATAGATAAATTAGCCGGTGCCAGACATTTGCTGGATGAGATGGTCATTATCCGGAAATAGGAGGGAAGGAGGGCATGTCAAAATGAAAATTTTAACATACCCTCCGATATATTTGAATCCCGATAGGAGGTTGAAATTAAATATCCGATTCTCAAAGAAATGTTTTGACTTTTAGACAGCTCATTTTCATTTCTTCACTCTCTTTTCTACAATTTCCCAATCTACGACTTTCCAAAAGTTTTCAATGTATTTTGCCCTTGCATTTTGGGTATCCAGATAATAAGCATGTTCCCATACGTCCATAGCCAATAAGGGGTATTTATTATTCTTCAATGGATTTTCCGCATTTTGAGCCGGCCAGATTTCTAATTTATCTTGCTCTTTTACCAGCCATACCCAACCAGAACCAAATAAAGCCAGGCCAACTTGAGTGAATTTCTCTTTGAAATCAGCCAGACTGCCGAAATTATGATCGACTAATTTCTGCATTTGGGGTAACGGAGTTTCGTTTTCGGCTTTGTGCAGGGCTTCAAAATAAAAATAATGATTGAATACTTGTGCTGCATTGTTGTATAACCCGTCCGAAGATCGATGGATAATTTCCTGTAAGGACAATTCGTTAAACGGAGTGCCCGCTTTCAATTTATTCGTATTGTCAATATAGGTGGCTAAATGCTTGCCATAATGATATTGAACGGTTTTCTCACTGATATAAGGTGCAAGTTCATTTTCTGCATAGGGCAGAGGCTGAAGAACAAACTTATTATCCGCATCTTTGACATTGACTTCTTTGCAAGAGAGTAAGCCACAATTACATGTTTCTGTGTTCATATTTAAAATTTTTAAAGTGATTATCATTTTACGACGGGCATCTCAATAAGTTTCAAACACACAGAATCAACCCGCCTTATCTTCGGTTAATCTGCATCGTAAAATAATCTTGAAAAAAACTTTTTCTTTTTGGAATATTATAAAAAAGATTTTAATTTTGTAATCGATAAAATTTTGTAATAATTACAATTCAGAGATGATCACAAATCAAAGTCCACAGGAATATCTAGAAAATTGCGGCATCAAACCTTCTTTGCAACGGATAGCGATCATGGAATATTTGATGGAGAACCGGATTCATCCCACTGCGGAAGAGATTTATAATGCATTGTATGTTAAAATTCCAACGCTTTCCAGGACTACGGTTTACAATACGCTCAAATTGTTTACCGAGCAGAAAGCTGTGGTTGCCTTGGGGATAGACGATAAAAATGTGCGGTTTGACATCGAAACTTCCTGTCATGCCCATTTTCAATGTTGCATCTGTCACCGGATTTTTGATGTACCGATGGCGGACAAGAAATTGTTGCAACAAAAACATCTTGGTGATCTGACGGTAACGGAGACCCATTTGTATTATAAGGGATATTGTCCCCAATGTAAAGCTTAAAATCAAGGTGGAATAATCCGCCAAATTATATTAATCAATAAAACGAGAGCATTATGAAAAAATTTATTTGTACTGTATGTGGTTATGTATACGAAGGAGAAGAAGCTCCGGAATTTTGTCCTCAATGTAAGGTGCCGAAAAGTAAATTCAAAGAATTAACGGATACAGAAGGTGCCCTGACTTTTGTTGACGAGCATGTCATTGGTGTGGCTAAGGGAGTGGATGCAGAAGTGCTGGAAGGATTGAGGGCCCATTTCAACGGCGAATGTACTGAAGTGGGTATGTACTTGGCGATGAGCCGTCAGGCCGATCGCGAAGGATATCCGGAAGTAGCCGAAGCTTTTAAACGTTATGCTTGGGAAGAAGCGGAACATGCTTCGAAATTCTGTGAGTTATTGGGTGAATGTGTGTGGGATACCGAAACGAATTTGAAAAAACGGATGGAAGCTGAAGCCGGTGCATGTGAAGATAAAAAGCGGATCGCTACTTTGGCTAAAAAACTAAACCTAGACGCTATCCACGACACTGTACACGAAATGTGTAAGGATGAAGCCCGCCATGGGAAAGGATTCGAGGGGTTGTATAACAGATATTTCAAAAAATAATCTTGGAAAGAATAGTCAGTGCATAGGAAGCAGAAATTGCATTGGGCATACTTTCAATAATTTTCTTTTAGGATCCCGGACTTAACGACTCCGGGATCATTTTTTATAACGACAAACTTTATTGGGCTGGGAAGCGTATATTGACGGAGAGAAGCAAAAATGTCGAATTAGGGTTAAAAGGAATTCCTATGAAAAGAATGGTTCTGTTACGTCATGGCGAAAGCTTGTGGAATAAGGAAAATAAGTTTACCGGATGGACTGATGTAGATTTGTCGGAAAAAGGAGCGGAGGAAGCGGCTAGAGCCGGGAATTTATTACAAGAAAAGGGATTTGTTTTCGATAAAGCATTCACTTCTTATCTGAAAAGGGCTATCAAGACTTTAAACATTGTGCTGGACTGTATGGATCAGGATTGGATTCCGGTGGAAAAAAACTGGCGATTGAATGAAAAACACTATGGGGCTCTGCAGGGCCTGAATAAAAGCGAAACAGCTGCTAAATACGGAGATGAACAGGTCCTGATCTGGAGAAGAAGTTACGATATTCCTGCTCCGGCATTATCTCCCGAAGACCCGCGAAATTCTCGTTTCGATTTCCGCTACAAAAATGTACCAGAGGCAGAACTGCCGGTTACCGAATCGCTGAAAGATACCGTAGAACGTATTTTGCCTTATTGGAAAAAAGAAATCTTTCCTTCTCTCCGAAAAGCCAGCCAGATACTGGTTACTGCCCATGGAAACAGCCTGAGAGGAATCATTAAATACGTAAAGGACATTCCGGACAAAGATATCGTAAACCTTAATTTACCGACTGCAGTGCCGTATATTTTGGATTTTGACGATGATTTACGATTGATCAATGATTATTTTTTAGGCGATCCGGAAGAGATACGCAAACTCATGGAAGCTGTAGACAAGCAAGGAAAGAAAAATAGATAAACGCTACCGCATGTGATTGTAATTTCATTCAGGAATCACCGTTTCCGGCAGAATTTACCCACCCAGGCATTCAAGCAATTTTTGCTAATGAGCATAAAACAGGAAAATTGCAGGCCTTTTCTGAATATCCGGTTTTTGTGTTTTCCATTCCTGTACGGGCATGGTTTTAATATATTCATTTTCAGTAGTAATATCACAGGCTACCGAAAGTAAGGTTTTAGGATTCAACACCCTTAGCATTTCCTCGAAAAGTTTCAGATTCCGGTAGGGTGTTTCTATAAAAATCTGGGTCCGTTTTTCCTGAGCCGATTGACGCTCATAATTTTTCAGCATTTTCTGCCGGTCGCTTTCTTTTACCGGCAAATAGCCATTGAAAGAAAAGCATTGTCCATTCATGCCGGAAGCAATCAGCGCCATGAGTATGGAAGATGGCCCCACCAAGGGAACAACTTGTATTCCCTTCCGATGTGCCCGGGCTACCAGTTCGGCTCCGGGATCGGCAATACCGGGACAACCGGCTTCGGAAATAATGCCCACATCCTCTTTAATCAGATAATTGAAGCAGGTTTCGATGTCTTCAGGAACTGAATGTTCGCTAAGCTCTAACAAAGTAAGTTGTTCCACTTGGATATTTTTATCCACTTTTTTCAGGTACCGGCGTGTATTCTTAGGGTTTTCACAGGCGAATATCTTTAGTGATTTAATGATCGTAAAAACTTCGTCTGGAATGACACAATGAATATCAGTTTCTCCCAACGTATTCGGTATAAGAAATAATTTTCCCATAGATTTATTAGCAGAATGAAACACTTATTTTCCCTTCAAAGGTAATATCTATTTTTGCATTATTGCTATCTTTGTAATGACAATTTAAACAAGTATGAAATTAACCATTTTAGGTAGCGGAACATCGCAGGGCATTCCGGTAATTGCCTGTAATTGCCCCGTTTGTCTTTCGGCGGATAAGAACGATAAACGGTTGAGGTCATCGGCTATGCTGGATATCAGAGGGAAAAAACTGATTTTTGATGCGGGACCTGATTTCCGCTATCAAATGCTTCGTAGCAAGGTGAAAGATATCCGTGCTATCTTATTGACCCACGGCCATAAAGACCATGTAGGGGGATTGGATGATGTTCGCGCCTTTAATTGGGTGAAGCATGGGGGAGTGGATGTATATGGAAACGAAGGGACCCGGGAAGTGGTCTACAAGGATTTTTCCTATGCCTTTGCCGAGTTCCGCTATCCCGGTGTACCAGAAATCAATTATCACGTTTTGGACGAAAATCCTTTCTATATTGATGATATTCTGATTACTCCGATACCTGTTTTACATTATAAAATGCCTGTATTAGGATTCCGGATCGGTAATTTTGCCTACATCACAGACGCCAAAACGATTCCTAATCATTCAATGGAATTACTCAAAGGAGTAAAGTATCTGGTCATCAATGCTCTTCGAAAAGAGCACCATCTTTCGCATTTTAACCTCGAAGAGGCTTTGTCGGTTATTCAAGCAGTACAACCCCAAGAAGCGTGGCTAACGCACATCGGTCACCAAATGGGCTTGGCATCAGAAGTATCCAAAGAATTGCCCGGACATGTAAAATTAGCTTATGACACTTTCACCACTGAGATTCCTGAAGACTAAAAAAGAGAGGGAATTTCTTTTGAGATCATTTAGATTTATTATATTTGTATGATTTTTGAGAAAATGGGGGAATATGCGTACTTTTCTCATTTAGTTGTTGATTAACAGTAATTTAAATATAGATGGAAAACGGCGGAGAAAAAATTATTAAAATCAACATTGAAGAGGAAATGAAGTCATCTTACATTGACTATTCAATGTCAGTAATAGTTTCGCGAGCTTTACCGGATGTGCGGGACGGGTTAAAACCTGTACACAGACGGGTATTGTTCGGTATGGATGAATTAGGGCTCACTTCCGGCAAGCCCTATAAAAAATCAGCCAGAATTGTTGGAGAAGTACTCGGTAAATATCATCCTCACGGGGATAGTTCAGTATATATGGCCATGGTACGTATGGCACAGGAATGGTCGTTGCGGTATCCATTGGTCGATGGTCAGGGGAACTTTGGCTCTGTAGACGGAGACAGTCCTGCTGCTATGCGTTATACGGAAGCTCGCATGGCGAAGATTACCGAAGATATGTTGGTGGATATCGACAAAGACACTGTCGATATGATGGACAATTTTGACGGTTCCCTGAAAGAACCTACCGTATTACCTACCCGTATACCTTATTTATTGGTCAACGGAGCGCAAGGTATTGCCGTAGGTATGGCTACCAATATGGCACCCCACAATATTGTGGATGCAGTGGATGCCATTTGTGCTTATATTGATAACCCTGATATTGATATCGAAGAGCTGATCAAAATTATCAAAGCTCCGGATTTTCCCACCGGCGGCACTATTTACGGATATAGCGGAGTACGTGAATCCTATCTTACCGGACGGGGACGCATTGTGTTGCGCTCGAAAACCTCTGTCGAAGTCATGCCCAACGGCCGGGAAAAAATCATCGTGCATGAAATTCCTTATATGGTGAATAAAGCTGAACTGATATCCCGTATTGCCGAACTGATTAACGAAAAGAAAATTGACGGAATCTCGAACATCAATGACGAATCCGACAGGGAAGGTATGCGCATTGTCATTGATGTGAAAAAAGATGCTATTTCCAATGTTGTCTTGAACACCTTACTGAAACAAACGGCCCTGCAATCCTCTTTCGGAGTGAATAATGTCGCTTTGGTACATGGCCGTCCCAAATTATTGAACCTGAAAGACCTGATCCGTTATTTTGTCGAGCATCGGCACGAAGTCGTGATACGCCGCACTCAGTTTGAGTTGCGTAAAGCTGAAGAACGGGCACACATATTGGAAGGATTGATAATTGCCTCCGATCATATCGATGAAGTGATCCGGCTGATCCGGGCTTCCAAAACACCGGTCGAAGCTCAAAACGCCTTAATGGACCGCTTCAGTCTTACTGATAAACAAGCCGCAGCTATCGTTGCGATGCGCTTAGGGCAATTAACCGGACTGGAGCAAGAAAAGCTCAGGGCAGAATATGAAGAAATCGAGAAACTGATTGCCCATCTGAACGACGTCCTGAATAGGGTGGAATTAAGAATGGAAATCATTAAAGACGAATTACAGGCAGTCAAAACCCAATATGGGGATGCCCGTCGGACCGATATCGTATATGCTTCTGAAGAATTCAATCCCGAAGATTTTTATGCCGATGAAGAAATGGTGATCACGATTTCGCACATGGGGTACATCAAACGAACCTCTTTGTCTGAATACAAAGTACAGAATAGAGGAGGAGTGGGATCGAAAGGTTCAGCCACCCGGGATGAGGATTTCTTGGAGCATATGATCATGGCCTCTATGCACAATACGATGCTATTCTTTACCGAAAAAGGAAAATGCTTTTGGCTGAAAGTTTACGAAATTCCGGAAGGTACTAAACAGTCCAAAGGAAGAGCCATTCAAAACCTGCTGAATATAGAACCGGACGATAAGGTAAAAGCATATATCAATATTCTAGATCTGAAAGATACAGATTACATCAACAGCAATTATATCGTGCTGTGTTCAAAGAAAGGAATCATCAAGAAAACAACCTTGGAAGCTTATTCCCGTCCCCGGGCAAATGGAGTGAACGCCATTACTATCAAAGATGGGGATCAATTGCTTGAAGCCAAACTGACGAACGGTGAAAATGACATCATGATTGCAGTAAAGTCAGGCAAAGCCATCCGTTTCCCTGAATCGAAGGTAAGGCCTATGGGTCGGACTGCTTCCGGCGTACGTGGCATCTGGATGGACGATGACGATGAAGTTGTTGGAATGGTGTGTGTCGAGCCGACCAATGCCAACATTTTGGTGGTATCTGAAAACGGCTACGGGAAACGGTCTGCTATAGAAGATTACCGGATCACCAACCGGGGAGGCAAGGGAATAAAAACCATTAACATGACCGAAAAGACTGGCAACCTGATCGCTTTGATTGATGTTACCGACGATGATAATCTGATGATCATCAACCGTTCGGGATTGACCATCCGTCTGGAGGTTGCTTCTTTACGACTGATGGGACGCAATACGCAGGGAGTGAAATTAATCAATCTGCGCAATGATGATTCCATTGCGGCAGTAGCTAAAGTTTCTGCCGCCAAAGAAGAGGAAAACCCGACAGACACGGAGAGCAGGGACGAAGCTGAGGTAACTCCAGAAAATGAGAACTAAAATGTGTAACCATTGACACGTAGTTTACGTGAAACTACATAAATTAATGTAAATTTATAAAGTATGAAAAAATTATCCTTCATTATGATTTTATTTTTTTGTGCGACATTGGCTTATGCACAAAAAGGAAAAGTGGCTCAGGCAGCCAGCTATTTTGCAAGCGGCAAACTGGATGAGGCCAAAAGATTGATTGACGAGGCAATCACCCATGAATCCTGCGTGAATTTCGATAAAGCCTATTTCACTAAAGGACAGATTTATCAGGGAATTTTTGAAAGTCCGCTAAAAGAATACAAAAATCTGGATCCTCAAGCCTTGAATAAAGCCTGGGAGGCTTTTCAGAAAGTTATTGAACTGGATGTGAAAAAAAAATACACCAAAAAATTGGCTACTCAATATCAGAATCTGGCGATTGATTTTACTAATCAGGCAATTGAGTATTACGGTGCCGACAATTACAAAGGTGCATTGACTTCCTTTAAAAAGGTATTGGAAATTGAAAATTCTCCGATTTTGACAGCTGAAGCACCCGCAAAAATAGATACGGCAGTCATTTTCAATACCGGAATTACAGCCCAGAAAGCCGGTGAATTTGCCGAAGCAGAAAAATTCTACAAAGAAGCATTGAAATATAACTACGAACCTGCACGTACTTATGCCTTTTTAGCCAATGTCCTGAAAGAACAAGGTAAAGAGGAAGAAGCACTGACTTATCTACACAAAGGATATGAATTATTTCCTGAAAATTCCTATATGCTGGTGGAATTGATTAATTATTATCTGATGGGCGGTCAACCTGAAAAAGCAGAGGTTTATCTGGATGCTGCAATCAAACAGGATCCTAAGAATGCGTCTTTCTACAAGGCTAAAGGTACTTTGTACGAAAAAATGAATCAAAAAGACAAGGCCATGACAATGTACCTGAAAACGCTTGAACTGGATCCGAAGGATTTCGCAGCCCAGTTCAATATCAGTAATCTGAAACTTGGTAAAGTTAGCGAATATCACAAGAACGTGGAAAATATTATCGATGTAAACGAATATAATAAAGAAATTTCCAAAGTATTGGATCAATACGAAGGGCTGATTCCTGATTTTGAAAAAGCTCTTTCATTGAACCCCGATGATAAAAATACGATGTTGGTGCTGAAAGAATTGTATTTCAGAGTGAGAACCCGGGATCCTAAATATCAACAGGCTTTCGAAGATATGCAGGCAAAATTGGGGAATGCTCAATAATTACAAATCCTAATGACATAAATAATACCGATTTGCGGTCCTGATGAGATTTCAATATCAGGACCGCAATTTTTTCGTCCTTCTCATTTATTTACATAATATAGATTATAAGACATATATTAAAGCCTTATTTCAACCAAATAAATCAGAATTTTCAATTTTTCATTTTCAATAATTATTATCTTTGTCTGGATATAAATTTTACAACAGATTCTATGCGCGATAAAGTTATTATTGTTACTGGT
>CAZMAE010000054.1:0-3097 GCA_964564205.1 uncultured Odoribacter sp.
AGGGACTTCTGGGTAATCAGCCCCACAGTCTTCCGGTAGTAATAGGAAGCTTCCAACTCGACCAGATTCTTAAACAGGCCGACATTTACCCCCGCATCGTAATTGTGGGTATATTCAGGTTTTAAATCATCATTCCTGACATTCCCGAGATAAACACCTCCGAAAGTGTAATAGGCTGTCGATTTGTACAAACGGGCATAATATCCGCCGCGTACGTCATTGTTTCCGGTACGTCCGTACTGGCCGAACAGCTCCAGTCTTTCGGAAGCCGTCCGCAAAGCCGTCCAGCGCAGTTCGGCACCGGCATATAAATTCCAGGCTCCGTCGGGGCCGAAATTGGAGGAACGTTCAAGATTAAAGCTGGCCCCCATTCTCAGGCGGTCACGCCAGTTTACTCCCCCGGTCAGATAGATATTCATCATATTGTGATCATAACGGGTATTGGTGAGGGAATCCGCAAATTTTCCCTTGTCCAGGGATTCCATCTCATCGCTGGCGGCATTGACCGTACGGCCGTAGATCATTTTTTCCTTATACATATCCATGGATAAGCCGGCAGAAGCATCGTAGCTCAACTCTTCGGAAATTTTCCCGATGCGTTCGAACCATGCTCTCCAGCGCATGAGATATTCGCTATAGGAACGCTTGGCGTTCTGGCGTTCGATATACCGGTCCACTGCGATTCCCGCAGCCGGCTGATGAAGCTTTTCGGTGAGAGAATTATAGGTAACCATCACTTCGGCATTACCCGTGGTCTTCTTGTCGATCTGCCAGTTGCCCCGGATCAGCGCATCCACTTTATTACTGAGCCCTTTATTTTCCAGCCCTTTCATCAAAGCTGCCGGATTGGTCATCCCCAAGACATCCACCTCTGCCAGCTGTTCCACCTTTACCCCTTCTTCGGAATAATAATCCTTGGACATGAACGGAGCTTTAGCAGCCGAAACATACAGGGGATTATGCAGCCAATCGGTTCCTTCTCCCCAAAACCGGTTGTTGCCATAGTTATAGGCAAACAGATTGGTGATCTTAACCTTCGGCGAGATTTTAAAATCCAGGTTAAAACGCATATTGATCCGCTGGTCTTTCGCATCTTTCAGCACTTCATCTTCAGAAGTATAACCGATACTGAACAGATAATGAGTGTCACCGTCCCCACCCTTCATTTTCAAGTGCAAGTCCGTGAACATCCCTTTCCGTCCCAACGCTCCGGGCCAGTAAGTGTCATGACTGTAAGCAGGGTTGGTAGGATCGAAAAGCGGATTTTGCTGCAATTCTCCGGCCGAATAGCCTTTGTCCTGCATCATCATATACAGATAGGAGCGATACTCGGCGGCATTCATCAGCGAAGGCGAGAAATCGGCATCCGTAATTCCCATCCTCACAGACAGATCGATGGTTGCCGTTCCGATGGTACCTTTATCGATTTCCATTTCGATAATGCCATTGGCAGCCCTTCCGCCATAGAAAACGTTGTCATATCCATTTTTCACCACCCGCATGCTGGCAATATCCAGGGGATTGATGAACATCAGGTTCGAACGCAGCACCCCCGATGCAAAAGGCGAAATATGGGGAGCCTGACGCGTCGGCAGCCCGTCGACAAAAACATAGGGAGCAGCATTCAGATTAACGGAAGAGACGCCCCGAATCATCATCAGGCCCGCATTCCCGACAAAACCGTTATAAGCGGTATACACACCGGTTTCCTCTCCCATCAACGCACGGTCGAACAAAAACATCGCACGCATGGAATAAAGGTCACTCCAATTTTTTTCTTTCTTCAACACCGGCAACACCGCCTGAGCAGCGGTATCGGCATTTCCGCCCGTTTCTTCCTGTGCCTCCGCCCAACCCGGCATTCCCAGGCATATCAGGCCAAGAAACAGAATTTTATATTTACCTAAAATCTTCATATATATTATTTTTTCTTATCCACAACATTTTCAGAACGTGATATTCGGAATCAAATCAATCCGGTCCATTAAAAGAGTAGCATTTTCATCCAGCATGAACTGCAACTCGATATCCCCGCGTTCGTTGACTTCGATAAAACCACAATCCTTGTATTTCAAGGTCGTAAATTCGGCGAAATCCCCGTCAGGAGTACCCATGGCAAGGCCGGATTTAACGGTGACCCCATTAAACAACAACCGGAGCGTAGGGGTATAAGCATTGTGATAAATCATACGGACATTGTACACGCCCTTGGCTATGTCCGGAATTTTCACCCGGAAAGAATCACCGCTCTGCGCCGAAACGAACGAACAAATCGGCGGCTGCGGTTCTCCCATCAACAACTGATGATAGCTCGGATAACTGAAATTTTCCATGATAACAGCAGGGGAAGCCGTAAACACATTCTGTTCGTATCCCTTCTGCGTATTGGTTGCACCGTACAGGTTGGTCTCTATCGTCCCGGCAGTGTGATCGGTGATCTGAATCACATTAAACATTTCATGTACGATGCCGTTCAATGCATTCCGGTCGGTACGGGTGGAAACCCTGAATTGCTGGTTAAGAAAAACAGAACCCTTGCCGTCGATTCCGACGGTCTTGACATTGAATGTCACAACATCATTCTTGTAAAGAGGTTGCAGCATCCGGGCATCCAAATCATTTATAAAATAACGATGTCCCGGGAAAATGTGGTATTTCAGCCATTGTTGCAGAGAATCGGCCGGCAGGTTGCGCGGATCGAAGGCCTCGTCTTCATCGGCAAACACTGCGTCCGGCTCGATGAACAAAGTGACCAGACTGTCGGTGAGATAGGATTTCAACCCATTCTCTTCGAAGAGCGAAAGCATGATTTCAAACCTGCCGTCTTGCTTCAACAGATCGTACACCGGAGTGACCGGCGGCTCCAAAACCGCATCGATCAGGTTCAGGTATCCGTTTTTCAATTCTATATTGTACTCAATGATCACCGAAGAGTTGTTCAGCTTGATAGCCGTATACGACGTAACGTCTACCGAAAGGAAATAATTTTTATCCAGCATGGTATAGTCCGTCATCTTACCCCCGTTCATCGAATTGGTATGAATTTGCTTTTCCAAAGCGGCATACTTCATGTACATCAGCCAATATTCCGGGCTTT
>CAZMAE010000055.1:0-7038 GCA_964564205.1 uncultured Odoribacter sp.
GGGTAAAGATTTTGTCTACGTATCCGATGCTGGCGGCTTCGGCCGGAACAAAACATCCCGCTTGGGCCATGATAACGATCAAAGCCGTTTGGCGAAGGAGAGCTGACTTTCCGGCCATATTGGGACCGGTAATGATGATGATCTGTTGTTTTTTATTATCCAGGTATATATTGTTTGAAATATATTCTTCGCCCGGGGGTAATTGTTTTTCAATCACCGGATGTCGTCCTTCTTTGATGTCGATAACATCAGAATTGTTCAGTTGTGGGCGGCAATAATGATTGGAGACAGAGACTTCGGCAAACGAGATCAGGACATCCAGGGCGGCAATGATTTTGGCGTTGCTTTGCAGGGGACGGATATAAGCGGTAGCTTCTTCGAGCAGTGCGTTGTAGATTTCGGTCTCGATGGCCAGGATCCGGTCTTCTGCTCCCAGGATTTTGTCTTCATATTCTTTCAGCTCGGGGGTAATATACCGTTCGCCGTTTACGAGTGTCTGTTTGCGGATCCAGCTGGAAGGGGCTTTGTCTTTATGAGCCTTGGTGACTTCGATGTAATAGCCGAAAACATTGTTGAAACCTATTTTCAGGGAAGGAATTCCGGTCGCTTCGATTTCCCGTTGCTGTATTTCCAGCAGTTTTTCTTTGCTGTGGCTGGAGATGTTCCGGAGTTCGTCCAATTCTGCACTGACACCTTCTGCAATGACGTTTCCTTTAGCAACCTGATGGGGAGCGTTTCCCTGCAATTGCTTGTTGATTTTCTCATATAGTGCGGTACAGGGATCTATGTCCTGCATCATGGTACGCAGGATTTCCGAGTCGGTTTTTTCACATGTGTTTTTTAGGGGTTGTAGGCAGGAGAGGGCCGTTTTTAGTTGGTTCATTTCGCGGGGAGTGATGCGGGCGACTCCGATTTTGGAGATCAGGCGCTCTAGATCGCCGATGCTTTCTAATAAGTTAACCGCTTCTCCCCGTTCTTCAGCATGCCGGATAAAGCAGTCGACGATGTCCAGTCGGCGGTTGATCTCTTCCGGTGATTTCAAGGGCATGCAAATCCATCTGCGGAGTGTACGCGCTCCCATGGGGGTGGCCGTCCGGTCGATGATGTCCACCAACGACCGTCCTCCTTCGTAGGTTGAATGCAGCAATTCTAAATTGCGTAACGTATATTTGTCCAGCAAAACACAATGCGATTCATCGATCCTGGAAATGGAAGTGATATGTGAAATCATGTCGTGTTTTGTCATTTCCAGATAATTGAGTACGGCTCCGGCAGCAGAGATGCCGCAATTCATCTGTTGGATGCCGAAACCTTTGAGGGTGCTTACGTCGAAATGCTTTTGCAGGCGCTCTGCCGCAGCGTCCCTGTCGAAAAACCATTCCTCGATGGGATAAATATAAAATTTATTGCCGAAAAGTTCGTGAAAACGGTCTTCCTGTCCCTTGGGATAGATGACTTCTTTCGGCTGGAAGTTGTTCAGCAGTTTGTCTATGGTGGAATGAGTGCCCTCGGTAGTCAGAAATTCGCCGGTGGACAAATCCAACAAGGCCAGACCTGACTCGGTTTTGTTGAAATATACCGAAGCCAGAAAAACGTTGCTTTTAGTATCTGTTGCATATTCACTGTATGAGACTCCTGGTGTGACCAATTCGATGACTCCCCGTTTGACGAGGAATTTCGTTTTTTTCGGATCTTCCAGTTGTTCGCAGATCGCTACCCGTTGGCCTGCTCTGACTAGTTTCGGCAAGTAATTGTCAATGGCGTGGTGTGGGAAGCCTGCCAATTCCACGGTGCCCGGAGAGCCGGAAGAACGTTTGGTCAGGGTGATTCCTAAGATCCGGGAAGTGGTAATGGCATCTTCGCCGAAAGTTTCGTAAAAGTCTCCCATGCGGTACAATAATATTGCATCCGGATATTTAGCTTTTGTTGAGTAATATTGTTTCATCAACGGAGTTTCATTACCTTCTTTTTGTGCCATATTATTGTTGTTATTGAATTATTGTCAGCATCATTTGCCACTATCTTGACGAATAATGCATTTATAATCAGTGTGAGATAAAATTTTCAGACTTTTTTTGTCCCCCGGTATTTCAGGAGTTTCAAAGATAAATATTTTCGGGGAGAAAAGTTTAAAAGCTCACAAATATTATGTAATTTTGTGACCATGAATATCGAGGAGTTGACAGAATATTGCCAGTCTTTCAATCAGGTTTCCACTGAAATATTGTGGGGAGATGTGCTTGTTTTCAAAGTAGGGGGGAAGATGTTTTGTATGGTCCCTTTGGACGAAGAGCTGAAGATAAATTTGAAATGTGAACCTGATGAAGCATTGGAGTTGCGGGAAAGGTTCGGGTGTGTGTCGCCGGGATATCATATGAACAAAAAGTACTGGAATACCGTACTAATAGACGGATCGGTCAGCGACAATATGTTACGGATATGGATAGCAAACTCCTATCGTTTGGCCATTCAAAAATTGCCGGGAGCGGAAAAGGTACGGTTGGGCCTTTGACCAATTGAAAATGATGATAATAAACAACTAGATAATGGATAATATATCAGAAATTTTATCAGGGTACAATTGCGTGAATCTTGAGGACCGGATACAGTTTGAGCTGGATGGAGTGGTAGAGAAAGAGATCAAGCAGGACTATTGTATTGAAAATCTTGAATTCTGCACGACCTGCATGGATTACACGACATTGAAGGTTTCCGACACGGAAGCTTCCGTTCATCATTTTGTTGCAGAGCTGTTGAAAAAATTGAAGAAATTTGGGTTGAACAATGTTGCTGCAGTTTGTGTATTCCCGAATTATGCCGGTATTGTACGGGAAGAGTTGAAAGACACGGATATCAAGACAGCTGTTGTTGCCGGCAATTTCCCCAATTCACAAACGTTTACGGAGATAAAATTGGCTGAGTGCAGAATGGCTATCGAAGCCGGAGCACAGGAAGTTGACGTAGTTGTTTCTGTCGGAGACATACTGGAGAAAAATTACGAAAAAGTTTATCAGGAGTTAAAGGCTATCCGTAACGTTTGCGAGGGAGTTTGTTTGAAAGTCATCCTGGAAACGGGAGAACTCAAAGATGTGGAAAGCATATTCAATGCTTCTTTGGTTGCCGCCTATGCTGGTGCCGATTTTATCAAAACCTCTACCGGAAAGGTGCCGGTTAATGCTACGCCGGAGTCAGTGTATGTCATGTGTGAAGCAGTCAAGCAATATTATGCCCAGACCGGAAAGAAAGTGGGAGTGAAAGTAGCCGGTGGGGTTTCAAAGGCGCAAAATGCAATTCGTTATTTGACTATCGTAAATCACGTATTGGGGAAGGAATGGCTGACTCCCCGTTATTTCCGTCTGGGAGCCTCCCAATTGATGGAAGATATCATCAAAGAAATAAAAGCACTGCAATTGGTAAAATAGAAAAAACTGCTGAAAAGCAGTTTTTTTATGAATAAGGGGTGATGAATGAATTTCCCTTTTCTGTGTCTTCGGCAGTTAATCCTTTGATTTTTCGATTGCCAATTTATTTTCATCGATATCTTCTTCTTCATCGTAAATTTGGAGGAGAGGTTCTGCCCGAAAGGTTTTATTGGTAATGCTGTGCTCCATAGTCAGCAGTAAAGAAGGAAGCAAAATCAGGTTGGCCAGCATGGCTGCAAATAAGGTAATAGAGGTAAGTAGTCCCAGAGCAAAGGTCCCGCCGAAACTGGATAGGCAGAAAATGCCGAAGCCGAAAAGCAAAATAATTGAAGTGTAAATCATGCTTTGTCCGGTTTCCTTCAGGGCCAGTACCACAGACGAACGAATGCTCCAGTTGGTGGCCTGCAATTCCTGACGGTATTTTGCCAGGTAGTGTATGGTGTTGTCTACGGAGATGCCGAAGGCGACACTAAAGACCAGTATCGTTGAAGCTTTGATGGGTATGCCCATGTATCCCATGATGGCTGCCGTGATAATTTGAGGAATCACATTGGGCACCAGGGCGATCAGCACCATGCGCCTGCTTTTAAACATCCAGGCCATAAAACCCGCAATCAGAACGATGGCTAATGCCAGCGAGGAGAAAAGGTTTTTGATCAGGTATTGGTTGCCTTTGAAAAAGATGACACTGGATCCTGTTACGCTTACCTTGTGTTTGTCGGCTGGAAAAATCGTTGAGATTTTCTGATACAACGAATCTTCCTTGGCTTCCATTTTCTTGGTCCCGATGTCTTTGACCCGGAAACTGAGTCTGATTTCTCTCATCGTAGAATCTACGAATGATTTTGTCATGTCGTTCATTCCACCGGTCGATTTCATCACATATTTCATGATGAAATTTTTTGTCATATTGTTGGGGAGCTTGTAATAGGCAGCTTTCCCATTATAATATGCCTGATTGGCAAATTTTGCAGCCTCGACAACGGAAATGGCCTTCGACAGATCGGTGTCTTCGGACAATGTTGTGTTTAACCGGTCCAGTTTTTCCAGGTTGCTGAGTTTGAAAACCTGGTTAGGTTTCAGGAAATCGATGGTCACTTCGAGCGGCATCAGTCCATCGAAATTTTCTTCAAAAAAGGACAAGTCCTGTCGGATCGGATCCGTTTCTTTCAGGTCGTCCACCATGTAGCCGGTGGTTTTCATCAGCGCAATGCCATAAATGCCTGCAATGACTAAAACCGAAGCGATGTAATATATGGTATGCCGTCTGTGAATGACCAGAAAGATCAGTTTGTCGATGATCTTATTGATAAAGGGGTTGTAAAGATGTTTCGTCTGCTTTGCATCCGGAACCGGTAGGAAACTGAAGACGGTAGGGAGCAGAATCAGACAGATCAGGAATACGCAGGTAATGCTGATAAAGGCGATGAGGCCGAATTCAATCAGAATCCGGCTGGAAGTAATGATAAACGTGGCGAACCCGGCTGCGGTGGTCAGGTTGGAGAGTAAAGAAGCATTACCCACTTTTTGCACCATGCGTTGCAGCGCTTTTATTTTGTTGCCGTGTCTGACATATTCCGCATGATATTTATTGACCATATAAACACAATTGGGAATGCCGATGACAATAAGCAATGGCGGGAGCATGGCGGTCAACAGGGTGATCTTCGTTCCCAGCATGGCCATGAATCCGATCGCCCAGATGACGCTTAGCCCGATAATGCCTACACAGAATCCGACAATGCGGAAAGAACGGAAAAAGAGATAAAGGATGATCGCTGTGATCAACAGGGATAGAGCGATAAACATATACATTTCCGCTTTAATGCTTTCTGCATTGATGACCCGGATATAGGGCATGCCGGAATAATGCATTTTGAGGTGATACTTCCCGGTAAAATGATCGGTGATTTTCAACACCTCTTTGACCAGTTGTACCCGGGCCGGGGAGTTCATGACTTCTGCCGACACCGTGATCATCATGTTATAGGTGTGTTTGTCCTTATTGATCAGCAGCCCATCGTAGAAAGGCAGATTTTCAGCGATAAAGGAAAGACTGTCTAGTTCTTTTTGGGTGGAGATGTGCCGGGGAAAAATTGGACGGACTTCAAATTTTTTTTGTGCTGTATTTTTATACAGGTTGAACGTATGGGTGATCGACATCAGCGCCGTCACTCCTGGCAGGGCTTTGATGCTGTCGCCCATGGCAATCCAGTCGTTGATTTTTTCCAGTTCGTAAAAAGCGGAGTCCTGTATGGCAAAAACCATAACATTGCCTTCCTGACCGAATTTTTCACGGAATTTGGTGTAATCCAGGTAAGCGCTGTCGGTTTTAGGCAATAAGTCTGCACTTTCATAGGACATCTGAATATTTCTGGCTTGAAATCCCATGAAAACGGTACATAACAAAACGCCTGTAATAAAAGCGATCCGGTTACGAAGTATAATCCCTGCTATCTTGGTCCACATATCAATAAATTTATCCTGCTGATAAATACGGGTTTAAATTTTTTCGGCGGATGATTTATATACTCAGTCGATATAATTGTTGCTGCCAATCCTCTGCTTTTTCACTAACGGATAAAGCTTTTTTATTAGATCTCCGGTATAATTAACGTACAAATTTAACAAGATTATTCGAAGCTATTGAATTTTAGAGTTGTTTTTATGCCTTTTAGCATCTCTTGTCGTTTTTTTGGTGAAATTATCCTCCATCGCTTGGGATAAATCTACACCTGTTTGATTGGCCAGGCAGGTGAGAACCCAAAGGACGTCAGCCATTTCATCGGCCAGGTTTTCCTTTTCTCCTGCTTTAAACGACTGTTCGCCGTATTTTCGTGCGATTACCCGGGCCAATTCTCCAACTTCTTCCGTCAGGATGGCCATATTGGTCAGTTCGTTGAAGTAACGGACACCGTATTCTTTGATCCATCGATCGACTCTCTGCTGTAATTCCTGTATTTCCATATCGCTTTGGGGCTGCTGTTATTGCCGGTTTTTAGAATCTATGATGATGGTCACCGGGCCGTCATTGATCAGTCTCACTTGCATATCGGCGCCGAAAATACCCGTTTTAATTTCCTTTTGCAATTGGATTTGCAAGGCTTTGACGAACTTTTCGTACAAAGGAACTGAAATAGCAGGTTTGGCTGCGTCAATGTATGAGGGACGGTTGCCCTTTTTTGTACGGGCCATTAATGTGAATTGGCTGACGGCCAGGATGTCTCCGTGGATTTCCTGAATGGAGCGGTTCATCACTCCGGCATCATCGTCAAAGATCCGTAGGTTGCAAATCTTGCTTGTCAGCCATTCGATATCTTCGTCCACATCCTCTTCCTGGATTCCCACCAAGATCATCATTCCCTTGCTGATGGATGAATGCAAGTGTCCCTCAATGGTTACGCTCGCTTCCGATACTCGCTGAATAACTACTTTCATTGTTTTTGGTTTTGTGGCGCAAATTTAGATAAAAACACGAGAATTTTATACCGGCAGAATAAAAACCAAGGGCGGATCGGCTCGGTCCGCCCCGAAACGCGATCCGCCTGATTTACAATCCGAAAGCGGGCTTCACGATGCCGAACAGCAACCAGGCCACCAGGAACGTAGCTACGAT
>CAZMAE010000056.1:0-2903 GCA_964564205.1 uncultured Odoribacter sp.
CTCTACCCCCCCCCGAGATTAGTATTTTATTGATATTATGCATATTATAATTGTTTAAGATTATTCTTTACGGATTACCGACAGCTGTAGCGCCTTCAGGTATGTCTTTGATTACCACTGCACCTGCTCCAATTGTACACCACTTCCCGATGTGAATGCCGGGAATAACTATTGCACCTGCACCTATCCATGAGCCTTCGCCGACACGAACGTTGCCACAAAGCGTTGCGTGGGGTGATATATGTACAAAGTCGCTGATTTGACACTCGTGGTCAATGGAAGCGGCAGTGTTAATGATACAATGTCGCCCGATGCGTACATCGGATTGTATAACCGCGCCGTGCATTACCACAGAGCCATCGTCTATTTCAACCGATTGCGATACAATAGCATTGGGATGAACAGCAGTGACATATTCGAGCGTATAACGTTCTGAGACCAATTTTCGCAAGCTATTAGCGCCGATGCTTATAATCAATGGCTCTTGAACAGTCACATCTTCGGCCTTGTAAACCGGTACGCCGTGAATATCGGTGCAACGCGGATTGTCGTCATACAGGCAGCCCACTTCGTCGCCCTGCGCCTTGATAATATCCATTATCACTTTGGCATGGCCGCTTGCCCCGAATAGATTAATTATTGCCATTAAAAACTTTCATAATAGCTCATGTTTCTGACTAAGAAGCTGTTTAAAAAGTGAACATGCTTTTAATCTAACGCAATTTATCTTGCACAGAGCAAGATATAGATGACTATTATTCATAAGAGCAGTTATTATTCGATATTTTGAACCATTATAGTCTTTGCCAATGAAATGTTTGATGGGATAGATTCCATTCTTTTGAAGACGCCCAATCTCATTTTTTGCCTTATCGTAATCACCCATTCGTAAAAGACGTATCAGAAGAAAGAATACATAACTGTCTCTTCGGGCAACGATTCGTTCCAAACAGGCATTGCCCATAAAGTCCTTATGTTGCTCTATCATCTTATCGAAATATCCTATAGCATACACGAATCCTTCAAGGAGTTTTTTTCTTCTTTCCCAATTCATTGTGGTTGTTATACTATTGGGACGAATAGCATAAAAATACACTGTTGAATTTATATGTGCAACAACATTAGAATTAAGCAATGCGGTCAAAGTAAAAATTCCATCCTCACATAGTATTCCTTCCACAAACATTAAATGATGTAATTCAGAAAATTCTCTGTTTAGCCAATAATACCAAACACCATTGTTGTAGTTGTGAGTAGCTATATAATCAATTCCGTTCCCTTTAAATACGCATTCTCCAGTACCTTGTTTTATATCAATCCTGTCGGGGTATCCTTCTGTAATACCAAACGTTATCATATCGAAGGATTTCTCTGCTCCTTCCAATTGTGCAAACTTAACAATATTCAATAATGAATTTGGAATCAAAAAGTCATCACTGTCAACAAATTGAATATACTTACCTTTCGCATATAACATACCGACGTTTCTTGTCGCTGACAAGCCTCTGTTTTTCTGATTGTACAACTTTATATTCGTATACTTTTCTTGATATTTCTGTACAATCTCAACCGACCTGTCTTTAGAACCGTCATTAATAACAATTACTTCATAGATTTTGGAATCTATGTTCTGAATGTAAATAGACTCTAAGCATGAGCTAATATATGCTTCGGCATTATACATCGGAATAATTATTGATAGTAGCATATTTGTATTTTATTGTATTATTTAGTTGTTACCTTTGAAAAACTCCATTGTCTCAGATGTTGAAGAACTAATGTCCGCTCTTTTAACAACTTTAATCAATGTATTCCAAATTATGTTGCAATCGGTGGCAAATGAGATATGGTCAACATACCAAACATCAAGCTCGAATTTCTTTTGCCATGATATAGCGTTGCGCCCGTGGCACTGCGCCCAGCCGGTAATACCGGGACGGACTTCATGGCGGCGCGCCTGTTCCGGCGAATACAGCGGCAGATACTGCACAAGAAGTGGCCGCGGTCCAACCAGTGACATATCGCCTTTGAACACGTTCCAAAGCTGTGGCAGCTCGTCGATGGACGTGGAGCGCACAAATCGTCCGGCTTTGGTTAACCGTTGAGCATCCGGCAAAAGATTCCCATTTTTGTCACGTTCATCATTCATCGACTTGAACTTTACCACCTTAAAAATTTTACCGTCTTTACCGGGTCGTTCTTGAAAGAAGAAAGCCCCCGCGCCCTTATTGGCAAAGTGTAGCCACACGGCCACCGCCGCCAATAGCACCGACAGCACCAGCAACGCACCGCCTGACACCGCGATGTCGATTGCCCGCTTAAAATAATCACGATACAGCTTCATATCAAAAATGGCCGAAAAGATGCTGTAAGAAAAAAGTGCGCATAAATTCAAACAGCTTCTTGATTGAACAATCAGAGCAAAGTATAATTGGAATCTTCATATATCAGAAACCTAAATAGGAGTAATAGTTTTGTTTATCGAGTCCGATATATTGGCTATATTGTTGAATTTAAAATCTGAAAGTAAAAGTTTGAGCTTATTCATCGCATTTCCCCGACCAACATTTGCCTTAAAATATCTTGTACAGCGATTTTTCAGTGAGCCCGATTCCTTGAAATAATCCTCATACTCCTTTCGGGATATAAACCGGCTTTTTTCTTTGAGCAGATCGGAAATATGGAAATAACACATATTATAATCACTCGCATTCATCCGGTTTTTGACAAACCATAGAGGCAATAAACGAAAATACCCTCCGCCGGAATATGCCAACTCTTTACCGATAATAGGCGATCTGTATAATGGTATTGGGAACTCATTCAGCACACATCCATTGTATTCAATCTTGCAAGGCTTTTGCTTATTAAAAGAGGGAAAACCGCCAAAGTCCCTTACACCC
>CAZMAE010000057.1:0-8805 GCA_964564205.1 uncultured Odoribacter sp.
TATAATCTTTCGTGTAGGATCTCTGAAGATAGACTGTCCGAAGAACCAGGGTATTCTTTTTAGACTTTCTGTAAGATTATCATAGGTTTTTAGTCGGTATAAGTATGGTGTTGATCATGTTGTGAAAATGTTCGTTCTTTAAATATGTATCAGATTGTATATTAGGATATTCCATAAATATTATAGTTCTTTCACGGAACTCTATACACTCTTTATAATTTCTTGATTAGCATCGTATAACACAGAGTTTTCCAACATAGCGAGGTATATGAGGTTAGTTTACACTCTAGTGGAAGCATCATCGCCAATTGTCGCAACAAACGATTGTATATAAATCAATATTTTAATAACTCAGTGGTCATGGGGCGCACTCGCCGCCTTGTCGCCCGTTACTAGCCCGATGGTCTCCGCCGTTTTAAGAAACAATAAAAATATTTAACTTGACAAGGCCTCCTTCCCATATTATCTTTGTACGCATTTATAGTGGACAGCAGGAATGCAACCGGATAGCGATAAGCAATTGTTACCAATAATTTGTATCTTTGCCGCCAAATACCAATCCTTATGACCAAATTGTTGATTACTCTACTTATAGTCCTTGGAGGTGCAACGTTGACTTATGCACAGGATAGCACCGCAACCGAACTCCGGTATGACATTCTGGAAACCCTGAATCAAAAAGGGGAAGAAGGCGGAGAAGTATACATACATGCCGACCCCGCAGTGGAAAACCTGCTGAAATGGCACATTCATACCCATGAAATCAAAAAAAGCTTCACCGGTTACCGCATTCAGATTTATTCAGTCAATTCCTACGGATGCGATATAAATACCCTGAAAGAAATCCGGAATAAATTTGAAGAAGAACTCTACCCCATACCTGCCTATCTGAAATACTTTGACCCTGATTTCAAAATACGCACGGGGAATTATCATTCCCGCCTGGAAAGCATACCTGATTTGTATAAAATACGCAAACTGTACCCCTCCAGTTATCCCGTAAAAACTGAAATTTTTCTGGAAGAATTAAAACGGATCCCGCTACAAGATATACTGATCGAGGAAGAGGAGTGACCTGTCCAAAGCAGCAGTATGCCCGATTTCCCGAAAATCGCAACGCCCGGCTATCCGACACCCAGTCGCTTCAACTCAGCCCTGGCCTGCTCCTTACGAAGGATATCCGCAGCATCGTCTTCGTTTAAAGGTTTGTGAAGCAAGCATTTATTAAGCCGGTCTATCTTTTTCATCATTTCCCGGGTTTCTTCCCCAATGTATAACTCTCCGAATTTTTCCCAAATATAATCTATGCCCTGCGAATTAATATGCAACATATCGTCGGCATAAAACCGGTAATCCCTCAATTCATCCATGACAATCTCATAGGAAGGGAAATAGGAAACCCCGCCGAACAAATCCATCAACCGATCTATGGCCAGATGCAAAACAGCCTTACTGAGTTGATTTCCATGGGCCCCGTCCTTCCAATGCCGGATCGGACTTACTGTAAACAAAATCTGTAAATCGGGGAAAGTAGTCCTGATCTGTGTGAAAAGCTGCTCATATTCGGAAACAATCTCTTCAACAGTCAGGCGGTAACGCTCGAAATCGGCAGCAGGAAATTTGTGACAATTGGATACAATCCGTCCGCTTCCGAGGTGACGGAAAACCCAGGCTGTTCCCCACGTAAGCACGAGAATTTTGCTTTTTTTCAGGTGTATCCTCGATTGAGCCAACCGATTGTTAATGCGTTGTAAACAAACAGACACATCAGGATCCGAGAAACGCCCGTGATGGCTGAAGCTCCCCCATTTTCCCTGATGATGCCATAAATCGGCTTCCGTAAAATATCTGTCTTCCAATAACAACCTCAGAGTTTCGGCTACAGAAGAAGGATTATAAACTATCCCGCAAGGGTTTATATCTGTCTTAAACCGGAAATATTCCAACTTCGCACCTATATTTTCAACAAAACACGACCCGATCAACATCAAGGGTGTTTCATAGTCCAGCCGAAACACAGGCGATTCAAAACCGACTTTTGTCTGCAATTCCATTTTTTTAGACCAAAATTAAATAAAAGGATTTAATATCCCCCACTTTCTTCAGCAAACTCTGAACTTTCAACTTTTTCTGTATCTTTGTCGTCTGCAAACAGTGTGCCATGAACTTAATCACCATCTTTTTTATCGCCATCGGTCTCTCCATGGATAGTCTGGCTGTCAGCATCAGCGGCGGTATTTGCATGCGGTCTTTCTGTCTGCGCAAATCACTGAAAATGGCGCTGGTTATGGGGGGATTCCAAGGAGGAATGACATGGCTGGGCTGGGCTTCGGGCATTCATTTCAGCAATTACATCGCGGAGTTCGACCATTGGATCGCTTTTGTTTTGCTAGCCTATCTGGGAGGAAAAATGATCTACGAATCTTTCGGGAAAAACGATACCGTGTCCTTCTCCTTTTCGAACAAAATGCTGATGACTCTGGGGATTGCCACCAGTATAGACGCCTTCGCCGTCGGCATAAGTATGGCCTTTCTGAAAACCGACATCTGGATTCCTGCCGTCATTATCGCTTTTACTACTTTTTCCCTCTCCTTCAGCGGTGTCCTTTGCGGATTCCGGTTCGGTCAAATAAAAGGACTCAAAGTTGAATTGCTCGGAGGCCTGATCTTAGTGGGAATCGGAGTAAAGATCCTGATCGGACATACATTGATGGGCGAATAACACCTCCATCATCCTTACAGGTCCACCTAATTATTAATCTTATTTAAACTTTTTTCAATTACAATTTTTTCCTTCACACGTAAATTTACAGAACAATTCAGGGGATCACAACCTATGGATCATTTTCTCTATGAAACTTTGTAATATATTATATGGCTTATATTGACTATTATGGCGTTCTGGGAGTAAGCCAAACGGCATCCCAGAACGAAATCAAAAAAGCTTTCAAAAAACTGGCCCGGAAATATCATCCGGACCTGAACCCCAACGACCTTTCCGCCAAGCAAAAATTCCAGGAAATTAACGAAGCCAACGAAGTACTGAGCGATCCTGAAAAACGAAAAAAATATGACGCTTATGGTGAAAACTGGAAACATGCCGACGAATTCGAAGCCCGAAAGCAACACTATCGCGGCAATGCCGGCGGTTTCGGAGGAACGGGCGGTGGATACTGGTCATCGGCGGATGGCGGTTTCAGTGCAGACTTTCAGGGTGGAGAAGGAGAATTTTCAGATTTCTTCGAATCTTTATTCGGCTCCCGGCGAGGAAGTCACAGCTACGGTGCTGCCGGCTTTAAAGGCCAGGATTTCAACGCCGAACTGCATCTCACTCTCCGCGATGCTGCAACGACTCACAAGCAAATCCTGGAAGTAAACGGCAAGAAAATCAGAATAACCGTCCCCGCAGGCATAGCCGACGGGCAAACCATCAAACTCAACGGACAGGGAGGACCCGGTATCAACGGAGGACCTGCAGGAGATTTGTATATCACGTTCATCATTACCCATGATCCGGTGTATAAACGGGAAGGAGACCATTTATACATGAATGTGCCCGTCGATTTATATACGGCTATCCTGGGCGGTGAAAAAGTGATCGACACCCTCAACGGAAAAGTGAAACTAAAACTAAAACCCGAAACTCAAAACGGCACTAAAGTACGGCTGAAAGGGAAAGGATTTCCCATTTATAAAAAAGACGGACAATCCGGAGATCTTTTCATTACGTACGACGTACAGCTCCCGACCCATTTGACGGAAAGGCAGAAACAATTATTCCGGGAACTCCGGAATTCATAGAAATTCCGGTTATCATTAATTTTGAAAATGCGATCACCATGGATACCGAATTAATCATTATCAGCGAATATTGTGAAAAAAGTCACACCGACCCCACATTTCTCTCGTCCCTGGAAGAAGGGGGCCTGATTGAAATCCGTACGATCGATGGTGAGCAATATCTCTTGTCTTCACAACTCCGGGAATTGGAAAAATACAGCCATTTATACTACGATCTTTCCATTAATATCGAAGGCATAGATGCTATCCGGTATCTGCTTGAACGGATGGATATGCTGCAACGCGAAGTGAAGCTACTCCACCGTAAACTTCGCAGATATCAAGAAGAGACCGATCCATTTCCGGAAACATAAAGAATCCCCACACCCGGGGAGCACCTACGAATCAGAAGGGTATATTAATGGCCATTAATCCATGTTATCCTGATCATCAATCAAGCAATATCCGCCCCATCTTTTGTTCGTTATCCGGATAACGGGATCGGGAGCCAAATACTTTCTGAGATTGGTGATATAAATTTTTAAGGCTTTACATTTGGTGTCGTTATACATCCCGTTACCCCAGATTCCCTCGCAAAGGTATTTTTTATCCGCCTCCTTGTTCATCCGCAAACACAAAAGATATAACAAACGGGACTCATTGTGTTTCAATATTTCCCTATGATCGCCACAGCAAAAGAGACCGGAAACCGGATTAAAAAACGTGTACCTGGAAATTTTTATAACCTCAGCCTTTTCTTTTCTGCTTCCCGCCCGTTCATAAAAAGCCTGTAACCGATCGGCTAATTCCTCGGGAGGACAGGTTTTGCTCAAAAAATCCTCAGCACCCAAGCCAAAAGCTTCACTGATTCTTTTCGAATCGAAGAAAGACGAATACAAGACAACGGGTATCCATTCTTTCTCTTGCTTAAATTCGCGAATCAATTCCCAACCGTTACGCCCCGGCAAATCGATATCCAACAATACCATATCGGGAAGATCAGCACGAAATAATTCCAGTGCTTCCTCCCCATCCTTTGCTATCCTGACTATAAATCCGTTGGACGCCAATATCTGACTGATCATGGTTGCCCAATCCACCGAATCCTCCGCATACAATAGTTTAATTCTTTTTTCCATTTCTCAATTTAATGATAAAGGTCGTACCTTTCCCGACTTCACTTTCTACCTTTACTTTCCCGCCATGCAAACGGACCACTGTTTTCACATAGCTTAAACCGATACCATACCCTTTCTGAACATCCGTTCTTCCGGTTCTGAAATTTCTCTCAAAAATATGCTTTAAATCCCTTTTGTCAATACCACGACCATCATCCTGCAAACTGATCAACACCTGTTCTCCCTCCTCCCGGCAGGTAATCCGGATCACTACTTTTTCATCGGAATATTTAACGGCATTATCGAGTATATTCAATATGACTCTGGAAATATGGTTAGGATCGACGAATATAACCGGATCAGATAATTGACAGAGGATATGTACATCCACCTGTTTTTTATTTTTCCAGGCAGTTAAAACGATATCCACCTGTTTGTCAATGATTTTCCTGATGTCCGTCCACTCCGGCTGGAGAGTTATTCCTTTCTCATCGATAGAATCCTGCAAGACCTGATCGGCCGATGAAAGTATAGTTGCAATCTGTTGAAGAGTGTCATGATATAATTTTTCCTGTTCTTTTGTATAGGGTTCTTTAGAAGCAAGTTTCATCTGATACATTTTTAAACGGAGAGCTGCAACCGGAGATTTCAAATCATGATTTAAAGCCTGCACAAACAATTCCTGATTTGCAGCTTTCCTTCTGATATTCCGCACCAATACCAAAAACAATCCGATACAGATTGCCACCAACGACAACAAAATAAATATGACCAACAATTTTTTACCTTCCGTCTTCCAAAAGAAACTCCAGGGATAAGTATAACAGATTCTCAGCTGATGTTTGTCTAAAAAACCTAACGGTATGGTATACGATTGATCCAACTCTTCGGAAAAACAACAATCCTCCCGGTACGCCCATGTATCCAAAACCATATAGGCACTATCGATACGCATCAATTGGTAAGGAGGACATAAATCAGCCAAATCTCTTTCGATGATATTACTCAAGGACTTGAGATTCCAGATCTTAAAATTAGCAATATCATAAACGGCACGGTAAATATTCTCATTTATGGTCATATCTGAATCATATTTACAAAAATATTTTATACCATTCCTTACTATTTTAAACGTACTATCATTTTCTGCAGAAATAACACCTTGACTCTCTTTTTCCACCGACTTTACATTCAATTCCTCTACAGCAATAAATACCGTAGTATGTAAACGAGAATTAAAGTTGAATTTATTTCGGGAATAACTATCCCATAAAATTATCGAAAAAATAATTAGTACTATTATAATAGCAACATTAGCTATTGAAGCACAGTAACCACCTTTAGTAATCTTCTTCATTAAAAATAAACAAATCTTAAACAAATATCCGCACTTAAACTACGCACTGTAATTAATTTCAATATAGTTTTGGGCCAAATTTAAATAATATTTGGAAATGAAAAAACGATCATCTTTAGTTTTAATTATTGTATTAGTAACTATGTATCTTCTGTTTTATTTCAATTCTAACGCAAATGAGAAAGAAGAATCAGTTACTTTAAGCAACATAGAAGCACTAGATTTGGCTGAAGCGGAAATGGAAACATGTAAAGCTGCCGGGGGATATTGTATAATACATACTCTCGTTATAGGAATTCATTTAGCTGAAGATTAACTATGAAAACCGTACCCTTTATTCTGTTATCGATCATTTTCATTACCTCCTGTTCTGAAAATGAAGTTTTAGATCCGGTGTATACCAGCAAATTGAATAAAACGAAAGAAACACTTACAACTTCCGTAGTAGAAAATTTGCGCAAATGGAACATCGACAAGCCGAACGGCTTGGTCAAACAAGGAGACAAAATCTATATCGGCAATCCGAACGCTAAATCCAATGTAGTCAGCTTCGATCTGAAAAACGGAGAACAACAACAGCTTTTTTCGCGGGGAAGGAATTCAGGTCAGGCCCTATATCCCCATTCCTTGGCCAAAGCAGGGAATAACGGAATTACGATATTAGATATACACAAAGGCATGTTGTTCAATGCACCGGCAGGCATCACAACAAAAGCTAGCACACTTGAATCATCCCAGACCCCTTTGCCTGCCGGGCAACAACACCTTGCCGCCGTTCAGGCCGGCGATCGAATCATTGCTACCGGGTTATACAAAGAAGGCCGCTATCTGCTGTTTTCTCCCGCACAAAACCGAAGCGAGTATTTTCTGGATTACCCCGATCACCCGAAGTATCCGAATATCAAAAAATATACTAAAAGCATTCTGTATGCCAGTAGCGTCCTGAAAGTACGCCCCGACAACCAAGCCTTTGTATGCGGAGACATGTATAGCGGACTTCTGGAAATCTGCCGCATCGACAATGAAAAAATCGAGCTGGTCAAACAACATATTTTCAGCTATCCGAAAGTATACATCAAAGAAAAAATCAGCGGCCAGGCAGACGTTTCCTATTCGAAAGACAATTGCTTCGGATTTACGGATATTAGTGTTTCAGCAGATCGGATTTATGCCATCTATTCAGGAAAGACCTACCGCAATGAGCGGAATAACTTCCAAAAATGCCAGACTCTGCTCGTTTTGGATTGGGAAGGAAACATTCTCAATACTTACCATGTCGATACCCCCCTGTCCAATATCCAATATGAAACCGAAGAAAATGCCATTTATGGCATCGGTTATACACCTGATGCGGCATTAGTCAAAATAGCGTTATAAAAAATCATTTTTCTTTTACCAGGAGGGTGTGACAAAATGAAAATTTTGACACACCCTCTTTAAGTTTTTCAGAATAGGTGATATGCAAGGCGCAGAGGGTGAGGCCGAGGGAGCATACCGGAGTAGGTGACCAAAGACCGAATCCCGAGAGCAACGCAGCAGATTGCCTATTATGAAACACCGCCAATTTTTATTCCTTACAAAGGATTTATACAGCCTCGATTTTGCCGGACCAAGGCTTCCCGGCAAAACGAATCAAAACAACACCCAACCGTTCAAAAGGAACAAAAAGAGACTGTGCCAAACGGCCCATCTGCGTTGTCACTGTCGACATTCGGCCTCGGTATGTACCTTAACATATCCATCGGCCTAAGCCCAGCTCCTGTCATCTGAACCATCCTGACGCTATCCTCCGGAAATAATCGGAAAAGGCGGTATGTCGTCGAATGTTGACACACCGCCTTTACAGCTAACAACAGGAATATGACTTAAAATTCATGGAAAGCCCGGATACGTAAAGGATACATTACGTTTTCACCCAATTCCCAATCAATTACCAAATTTCCTTTCTGAGACAATCTTATGTATTCTACATAGGCATTTCCACCCCATAAAAAATTACCACCGTTCCACCCCAAACATTTTACATCTCCTACTACAAGAGAAGCCAAAGTTGAAGAATAATAATAGAAATAAACATCCTGATTATCTCTGTCTATCACTATTTCTTTCTTTTCTCCGGTTCCCGGCGCATTCCGAATAGCCGCATTAAATGCTTTATTGCCGTTCTCATCTTTAATCACTGCATTTCCGAACAATTTCAACACATTATAAGCCGGCAACACCCATCCCGTCACTCCATTCACATTTTTATCCTCACACCACTTAAAAGCAGGATACTCGGCAAACTCCGGATCAATTAAGCGAACCGCTTCCAAATTGGCATAGGAGTCATCATTATTATTGGCATTCGGAAAATTTCCAACTCCTTGTCCGGGAGTCGGACACCATATATCTTCCGTCTCATCCAAGGATACTATCCAGCCATGCTTTCCGGTTTCGTCCAGAGCGATGACAATCCCCCGAACACCCCGTTCATTATAATAATCGAACAGATGATATGTCGGCAAATCCTTCCAGGCTTCTCCCAGAATCGTCTCCTGATCCCGCCAG
>CAZMAE010000058.1:0-4534 GCA_964564205.1 uncultured Odoribacter sp.
ATACAGATCCTGCCCTCATGATGAAGGCATTGCGTTTTACGGAAGTTTTCCTGGAAAACTGCCAGCCGGCCCTTTATCCTTATGCGCTATGGCTGACGGAAAAATGTTATCAGCTTTCTTCGCTGGGAGTGGATAAGAAAGAGATGCTTAGCCAGTACCGGAATCTGATGTTCTCCTGGATCGAAGAGATGAAACCGGAAGATATGCAGAGCACGGCCCTTTCCTACCGGAATGAGATGGTGAAAGGAAAAGTCCAGAACTATTCGGATAAGCTGAGTGCATTTTATAAAATATCGAAATATTATTACGAAAAACATTGGAAAATTCTTTATTCGGATGAGGTACTGCCTTTTTGGACAAAGGTGGAATGGACTCCTATGCCATTGGAAGAAGAATGGGATCAGGATAGTTATTTCCGGGAATATATAACGAATCCTATGGGTTATGGTAATTTGACGAATCCTGATTTTCCGCAGGGAGTATGGACCGATGAGGATGTAGAGAATTACATTGCTTATACTCGTAAATTAGTGGGCGCCTATGGTTTTGTTACTTATTCAGTATATCAAAATGGAGTTAAATTTACGCCTTTAAATTCGGATGAAGACTTGGAATTATACCTGGTCGAGATGATGAAATATCCGCGTAAACAATTTCTGGAACGTTGGGAGGGATGTCCGCTCGTGATTAAAAAATACGAAATCCTGTATGCCATCATCCGGGATGAATTGGGTGTCGAATTATAAATTGAATAGCGTATGAAAAAAATATTATATTTCTGTTGCTTGATGGGGTGGATGCTGGCGTTGCCGGCCTGTTCGGAGGATGATGAAGAAGAAACCGTCGTGTACCCCGGTGCAGAGAAGATTACTTACGGAACGGTCAGCGATAAAGCCGGAAATGTGTATAAAACGCTGACCATCGGCAAACAGACGTGGCTGGCCGAAAATTTCCGCTACCGGTTGGCGGAGGGAACGCCGGCCGATCAGTTGACCTACGGGGAGTCGTACAAAAACAGCGACCGGGCCATTCTGGAAGGAAACGATATGGCTGCGTATCAGAACTTTTGCAAAACTTCTTCCGGAGAGGAATTCCTGTATTATTTGCGGGAACAGCTTTTCGTGGCAGAAGAAGCCGGGCGTTTGAATTCGGCTAGCGGCTTCGGGGGCGATTGGGTGAGAAGCCAGGTGATCAGGTACACTATTCCCGAATTATTGGCGCTGGCAGGTGGACGCCTCGATGATATCAAAGATGAGTTGCTCCGCATTTGGGAGGATGCCGTGGATCATTTGTTTAAGGTGGACCAGGATTATCTGGAGCGTTTCGGCTATCTTTATTCTTACGAGGGAGCGTTGCGTGCTGTAAAAGAAGGAGCGCCGGAAGGCTTTCACCTGCCGACGGATGCCGAATGGATGATGCTGGAACGGCAGCTGGGCATGAGTACGGAGGAATTGGAAGGATTGGAAAATTGGAGAGGCCGGGTTGGCGAGCTGCTGAAAAAGGGAGAGCATGGAATCGGTTTCGATGCCCTTTACGCCGGGGCTGCCGTATATACGTTGTCGTCCCAATTTACTTCGTATTATGTAAACAAAGGCGAAGATGCTTATTTCTGGAGCAGTGACCGGGTGTTCGTGTCGGACAGTCTGTCCAACGGCATTGTGCGGAACATTTCCCAGAACCATGCCGGTATTCGGAGAATGACCAGCCGCTTGATCGCTTCACCTGAAAACATTCGGCCTTCATACAGTGTACGCTTAGTTAAAACAGAGGAAAATTGAATAGAATGAGAAATATTATTGTGTTGGCGTTATGCTTGTTGGTTTCGGTGGCGAATGCCAAAGAGGAGAAGAAAGAGCGTATTTCATACTGTACCACCTTGCAAGAAGCCCTGAAGCAGGCAAATAAAAAAAATAAACCGGTCTTTTTTAATTGTTATGCCGGTTGGGCTGGGGCTTCCGTATTGATGGATTCCGTTGTGCTGACGGATCCTGCGCTGGTGAAGTTTATCCGGAAACATTTTGTCAGTTTGCGTGTGGATATGGTGAAAACCGAGGAAGGACGTAAACTGGCGGAGCGATACGGAGTGCAGTTTTTCGCTCATTTTCTGATTCTGGACAAGCAAGGAAACGTGCAGCACCGGATTATCGGAGGAAGCAAGGCGCCCGAGTTCAAGGAAAAATTGGAACGGGGACTGAATCCCAGAACATCGTTGGCCGGAATGAACCGGCGTTATGAGAAAGGGGAGAGAGATCCGGAATTTCTGGCGGATTATGCCGGTATTCTGGGACAGTCGTATGAAAAGGCTAAGTATCAGGAAGTGACGGATTATTATTTTAAACATGTCGATACGGCCGATTTGTACCTGCCCCGGAGTTGGGAGATGCTGAAAAGAAGGGGACTGAAATACAATAGCGAGTGGTTTAATTTCGTTTACAGGCACAGAGAGCAATTGGTGCAGGCGAACGGAAGAGATCAGGTGGCGGATTTTATCGTCAAGAGTATGTTTGAGGAGATTTATCCTTGCCTGAGCATGGAAGCGTTGTATGATCAGGCTCTCATTTCGGAGATCGAACAGAAAATCGAACGGTTGGACACTGCTTCAACCAGCCGGAATCAGCTTCGGGACATGTGTCGGGTATTAGACCTCCGGCAGCAAAAGAAGTATTCCGAAATGCTCGATGTCTGGGTAAAATTGGTCCCGGGATTGCCTGGTGCTTTGCAAGTCGTTCTGGATAAGACGTTGGGACGTCTTCAGGATATGAGCGGGGACGAGAAAAAGCAGGCCCTCGGCTACCTGAACGAAAGGATGCGCCAAGTGACCGGTAACACACTGAAACAGTATGAACAGATTGTGCGGAATCTGGACGATTATCAGGGCATCGTGTTTGAGCATGGCAGCTTGCAGGAGGCGCTGGACAAAGCCCGGAAAGAGAAAAAGGCCGTTTTCGTGGATTGTTTCACCAGTTGGTGCGGTCCCTGTAAAATGATGAGCAACAAGGTGTTTCCGGACAAACGGGCGGGAGATTATTTCAATCCTCGTTTTGTCAGCATTAAAATAGACATGGAAAAAGGGGAAGGTAAGGCATTGGCCGCCAAGTGGCAGGTGAGTGCTTTCCCGACTTATCTGATTCTGGACGACCGGGGGGAAGTGGTTTATACCACCCGGGGATATATTCCGGCAGAGGAGTTGATCAAACGGATGAAAGAGGGGCTGGAACAATGGAAAAAATAGTTTATAACAGTAAATGACGAATATATGATAACAAAAATTTTATTACGATTGCGTGAAATCGTAGCGATAGGATGTTTCTTGTCGGTGTTTATCGTTGCCGGGTGTAGTGAAGATGAGGTAGACAATTCCCTGGTGTTTTCGCAAGATAATCTTTTACTGGAAGCAGCAGGGGATACGGCGTCGGTCGAGGTTGCGGCCGGAACGGACTGGAGTGCCGAAAGTCAGGCGGATTGGTGTGTGGTTGAGAAAGGAGAGGGAGGAAAATTGATGATCCGGGTAACTCCTTCCGATGATATTTATGAAAGAGGTACTTCCGTGAAGGTTACTTGCGGGGATAATATCGTGCGTCTGGCTATCCGGCAGAAACCCATGGAATTCGAAATCCTCGACGGTAAAAAAACATTGGATTTCGGTAAAACCGCTACTTCGGATGTTTTGAAAATCCGCACCAATATGACCTGGAAGGTGGAGATCGTGGATTCGACGGGATGGTTGCAGGTGGCGGATACGGTTGGCGCCGGAGATGCGGAACTGGTGTTTAATACTACGGATAACAGTAAGCAAAAGAGACGTACCACGGCAGTTCGTCTGCGCTACGGGATCCGGAGCATGAAAGTGACCGCTTCACAGGAAGGAGGACTTCGGGGAGATGGTGATGTTAAAAAGCATTACGGAGAGCGGGAAGTGGACAAGGGTTTTAACCTGGTTTTCCTGGGAGACGGTTTTGTTAGCGAGGATTTGGCTTCGGAGACCGGTGCCTTTGAACTGGCTGTCAAGGAGGCTTGCGATGCTTTGTTTGCCGTCGAGCCTTACAAGACGTACAAAGAGTACTTTAATGTTTATTCTGTCGCTTGTGAATCCAAGGAGAAGATATCAGCATCTTCAGAGGGCTCTTCAGAGACGGCACTTTTCACTTCCATTGACGAAAGTACCGGACTTATCACGGGTGCAAACTATAAGGCCTTTGATTATGCGGGTAAAATTCTGGGCATGACCGATGATATTTTGAAAACCAATACGGTGGTTATCGTGTTGGTCAATGACGGCCGGTACGGTGGAACGACATATTGGTATGGAGATCCGATGGATCGGAACGATAATGATTATAGAACGATCAGTTATGTGCCTTTGAACCGGGATGAACAGTTGCCGGGTGGATTTACCAACATCTTTTTACATGAAGTCGGCGGGCATGCTATCGGCAAGCTGGGAGATGAATGGTCTACGGATAGAGTGTTTACGACAGCTGATTATAATATGGTAATGGGGCTTAGAAACAAACTTTATTGTTATAATCTGGGA
>CAZMAE010000059.1:0-11165 GCA_964564205.1 uncultured Odoribacter sp.
TCCTCTACCTTATTATTTATCTTCCCTTATCAGGCAGTTTGCGGCTATAGCAAACCATAAACAAACCGGCCAGAACAAAGGGGATGCTTAGAATCTGCCCCATATTCAGCGCCATTCCGACTTCCCAGGGTTCCTGGACTTCCTTGGCAAATTCAATGATGAAGCGGGCCGTAAAAATAAGAATCAAAAAAGAGCCAAAAATGAAACCCATATTCTTTCTTACCTTCGTACGCCAATACAAATGCATCAGCACAAAAAAGCTGAGCAGATAACAAATCGCCTCATACAACTGAGCCGGATGGCGGGGTAATTCTGGATCATCCAAGCCGGAACGGATAAACCGGAAACCCCAGGGCACGGTTGTCGGCAAACCGACGATTTCCGAGTTCATCAAATTCCCCATCCGGATGAAAAAACCCGCTAAGGCAATCGGAATCACCGCCCGGTCCAGAATCCAAAAAACAGATTTTTTACTGACCTTCCGGGAGTAGTACAATAAACCGGCAATAATACCGATAGCGGCGCCATGGCTTGCCAATCCCTGAAAACCGGTAAACTTAAAATGAGGTTCGAAACGTACCGGCAGGATCATCTCCAACGGATGCTGGCTGTAATAGGCCCAGTCATAAAAAATACAATGTCCCAGCCTCGCACCGATAATGGTAGCGATGGCTACGTACAACCACAACTTATCCAGCCAAGCCACGGGAAGCCCTTCCGACTTGAACATTTTTTCCTCCACTTTATATCCCAGAACAAAAGCCAAAGCAAACAAAAGCCCGTAATAACGGATGGATATCCCTCCGAGATTAAAAATTTCGGGACTGACATCCCAATTGATAAATAATTCCAACATAAGCGTCATTCGTTTTTACCGTGGCAATTCTTATACTTCAGCCCGCTTCCGCAAGGACAGGGATCGTTACGTCCCACCTTGGGTCCCACCTTTACAGGTTCCTGGTGGCGTACCGGTCCGCGGTTTGCCGCCGCTGCTGCTGCCTGAGCTTCCGAGCGGCTTTCCCTCAATTTGCTCAAATCGGTACGTTTTTGTTCTGCTTCCCTGACACGTTCCGGTTCCTGAATGGGAATCTGCCCCTTCATCAAAGTCGATACCATCCCTTTGTTGATCTTATCCACCATGGCTTTAAACAAATTGTAAGATTCGAATTTGTAAATCAACAACGGATCTTTCTGCTCGTAGGTCGCATTCTGCACCGATTGCTTCAGATCGTCCATCTCGCGCAGATGTTCTTTCCAGGCGTCATCAATATGGGACAGAATAACCGCTTTTTCAAACGAACGCATCAGATCTTCACCCTGAGAACGATAAGCTTTCTCCAAATCGGCAATCACATTGAACAGTCTTACGCCATCCGTAAAAGGCACTCCGATATTCTTAAAGACATCCCCACGGGTTTCATAAACATTCTTAATCACCGGCCAGGCCTGTTTGGCAATTGTCTCCACCTTCTGCTGATAGGCCTCCCGCACACATTTATACAACTTCTCAGTCAACTCATCCGGCCGGGCCTTCTGGAAAACATCCGGCTGAATTTCAAAATCGACGGCCAGCACCCTCAACACCTCCATGCGAAAACCTTCAAGGTCATTGACCGGCTGATATTCCGTAACGATGGATTCACAAACATCATAAGTATTATTGGCAACAGCCACTCCGATACGTTCTCCCAACAAAGCCTGACGACGCTGCTTATAAATTACCGTACGCTGGGAATTCATCACATCGTCATATTCCAGCAAGCGTTTCCGGATACCGAAGTTATTTTCCTCCACCTTCTTTTGTGCACGTTCAATCGCACTGGTGATTATAGAATGTTGAATGACTTCTCCTTCCTCATGTCCCATGCGGTCCATCACCCGGATAATTTTTCCGGAACCGAACAAACGCATTAAATCGTCCTCCAGAGAGACAAAGAACTGGGATGATCCCGGATCCCCCTGACGACCGGCACGTCCCCGCAACTGACGGTCAACGCGCCGGGAATCGTGGCGTTCCGTACCGATAATGGCCAAACCGCCTGCCTCCCGCACTTCGGGACTCAGCTTGATATCCGTACCACGGCCGGCCATATTGGTAGCGATGGTTACAGTCTTTGACAAACCGGCTTCGGCCACGATCTCTGCTTCCCGCTGGTGCAATTTGGCATTCAGTACATTATGCTTGATGCCTCTCAGTTTCAGCATACGGCTCAGTAATTCGGACACTTCCACCGATGTGGTACCGACCAGCACCGGCCGTCCCAGCTCTACCAGCCGTACAATCTCCTCGATCACGGCATTGTATTTCTCCCGCTTGGTTTTATATACACAGTCATTGGCATCTGTGCGGATAACAGGTTTATTGGTGGGAATCACCACCACATCGAGCTTGTAAATATCCCAGAATTCACCCGCTTCCGTCTCGGCCGTACCCGTCATACCCGCCAGCTTATGATACATGCGGAAATAATTCTGCAAGGTAATCGTCGCAAAAGTCTGGGTGGCCGCCTCCACTTTAACCCCTTCCTTGGCCTCTATCGCCTGATGCAAACCGTCGGAATAGCGTCTTCCTTCCATGATACGGCCGGTCTGCTCGTCCACGATCTTCACTTTATTATCCAACAACACATATTCCACGTCTTTCTCGAACAAGGTATACGCCTTGAGCAATTGATTGACGGTATGCACTCTTTCCGACTTCATGGCATAATGCTGGATCAGTTCGTTCTTTTTGGCCAGCCGTTCATGCTCATCCTTCACTGTTTTCTCAATCTCGGCAATCTCGCTGCCGACATCCGGCAAAATGAAAAACTTAGGATCTTCCCCCGCAGCTGTCAGCGTATCATGTCCTTTATCGGTCAGGTCGATAGAATTCAACTTCTCATCAATCACAAAATAGAGCGGATCGGTAATCTCCGGCATCCTGCGATTGTTTTCCTGCATATACTCGTTTTCAGTCTTGATAAGCATGGCTTTATTGCCCTCTTCGCTCAGGAATTTAATCAAAGGCTTATATTTAGGCAATCCTTTATGCGCCCTCAGCAACAAAACCCCTCCTTCCTTCCGCTTCTTCGCATCGTCGCTGGCAAGTAGTTCACGCGCCTCCTTAAACACCTTCATCACCAACTCCTGCTGCATTTTCACCAGTCGCTCCACCCTCGGCTTGTATTCGTCGAACATCTGGTCATTCCCTTTTGGCACAGGTCCCGAAATAATCAAAGGAGTACGTGCATCATCGATCAATACGGAATCCACCTCGTCGACAATCGCAAAGTTGTGTTTCCGCTGTACCAGATCCTCCGGATTAATAGCCATATTGTCCCGCAGATAATCGAAACCGAATTCGTTATTGGTTCCGAAAGTAATATCTGCCATATACGCTTTCCGGCGTTCCGGCGAATTGGGCTGATGCTTGTCGATGCAATCCACCGACAGTCCGTGGAACATATACAAAGGCCCCATCCATTCGGAGTCACGCTTGGCCAAGTAATCGTTGACCGTCACCACATGTACCCCCCGGCCGCTCAAGGCATTCAGGAACACCGGCAAAGTAGCCACCAACGTTTTACCTTCACCGGTCGCCATTTCGGCAATTTTTCCCTGGTGCAAAACAGCGCCGCCAATCAATTGCACATCATAATGCACCATGTCCCAGGTCACCTCGTTCCCCCCTGCAATCCAAGAGTTGAAATAAACAGCCTGATCGCCGTCTATCTCCACAAAATCATGCTTCACTGCCAAATCCCGGTCAAACTGGGTTGCCTGGACTACAATCTCTTCATTTTCCTTAAACCTGCGGGCGGTATCCTTCATTACTGCAAAAGCCATGGGCATCAACCGGGTCAGTATCTCCTCCACTTTCTGGTCGATCTGTTCCTCCAGTTTGTCGATGCGGCTGTATATCTCTTCCCGCTTCTCAATGGAAGGTTTTTCCTCCTCGATTACTCTTTTCAGAGAAGCGATTTCCTCTTCTTCCTGCCTGATGTATTCGCGGACTTTCTCTTTCATCTCAGCCGTTGCATTCCGCAATTCATCATGGCTCATCTCTTTCACCTTATTCCATTCTTCGTTCACCTGAGCCACGATCGGTCTCAACTCTTTCATATCCCGGTCGGATTTATTTCCGAACAGTTTTTTTAAAATATCATTTAAACCCATTGATTTCTAATTTTTGATTTCAGACCGGGACTTCCGGTCCCTACATATTGCTATTCCGGTTATTTTTTGTAATGCCATAAAAATCCCTGCCGGCGACAAAGTTGCCGGCCTTCACGGACAAAGTTCTCCTGGCGCCCGGATTTTACAGGAAGTCCGGCATAAAAATCCGCTATAAACCTGAGTATTTCTGTCACACAACTTCCGGATACAGCCGGTTCCGACTTCCGCACTCCTCCCGTCGCTTGTTCGCAGACGACAGGATTGCTGCGTTTTTTCCTCCTGCTCCAGACTTGCGGAAACAGCCTTTACGACATCGGTAATGACAAGCCTGCAATGTTCTCCCCTCAAAAGTTCTCCGCTTCGCTGAGCTTTCAAAGGCATTGTCACGGCACAACCCGCCATAACATACAATGCTGCGATCAAACACCTGTTCATTTCCATGTAGGCAAAGGTAATGGAAAAAGTCTTTGCTTAAAAATATTACAAACTAAAATCTTCTATAGTTTACCTCCGAAAGCAATATCTCCGGCATCCCCCAAACCCGGATCTATATAACATTTGTCGGTCAGTTTTTCATCCAGAGCTGCAGTCCACAAACTGACGGCTTCAGAACCCAACGTCCCTCCGACATAATCCACCCCCTGGCGGCTGGCAATGACGGAAGCGATATGAGTATGAGCCGGACACCCGCCTTGCTTCAACAACTCCCGGTAAGTAATCACCAGTGACTTACCCGTAGCCAGCATCGGGTCGACCAACAACAATTGCTTGTCCGTCAAATCCGGGGTATAAACCGAATCGAAGCGGATATCGATTTGTCCATCCGTCCGGCCAGAGACACGCCGGGCAGATACAAAAGCATTCCCTGCCTTGTCGAAATAATTCAAAAAGCCTTGATGAAACGGCAACCCGGCCCTCAGAACCGTAGCAATAACCACCTCCTGAACGGGCAACATCACGGCAACAGGATTAATGGGAGTCTCAACCGTCACCGACCGGTAAACGAAAGTCTTGCTTATCTCATAGGCCAGGATTTCCCCCACCCTTTCCAAATTCCGGCGGAAACGCATCCGGTCCGTTTGTACATTCCGATCCCGGATCTCAGCCAGAAAGCTGTTCAGCAACGAATTCCGGGTATTTATCACATGAATCATTTTTCTATTCTTTTTATAAAAACCTCATCCCCAGGCCACTATTCCGAAGCCCTCCATCCGCCTGTCACACACCGGCCGAAAACTCCTTGATCCTCTGCTCCTCCGCCTTTTTACAGATCAGTATTACTCCGTGATCTTCGGCAATAATGTAATCTTCCAATCCCTGCACCACCATTTTCTTATCCCCGGCGACATGAACGACACACCCGTGGCTCTCCACCATCCGGACATGCCCGCCCACAACGGCATTGGCTGCCGCATCCTTCGGCAATTGCTCATACAGAGAACCCCAGGTTCCCAAATCCGACCAGCCAAAATCTGCCGGGAAAACATAAATATTCCGCGCCTTTTCCATGACGGCATAATCGATAGAAATATTCGGACACTGAGGGAATACCCGGTCGACAGCCTCCTGTTCTTCCGCCGTATACATCGTCTTCTCTAGCGAATCGAACAAGGCGGCAATCTCCGGCTGATTTGCCCGGAACGCCTTTTCAATGGTGCTGACACTCCAGAGAAAAATCCCGGCATTCCAGTAATACCCTCCTTCTTCCAGATACCTGCGGGCGGTCTGCAAATCAGGCTTTTCCTTAAACCCTTCCACTTCCCGGATGCCCTCCTGCGAGTCCGGCTCTGCCTTGATTTTAATATAGCCGTAACCGGTTTCCGGACGCGAAGGACACATTCCCAGAGTCAGAATCCGGTCCCCGCCCTCTGTAAACCTCAGCCCCTCCCGGACAACACGCCCGAATTCAGCGGTATCGGTAACGATATGGTCGGCGGGGGAAATCACCAGATTAGCCCCGGCATCCCTCTTTTTTATTTTCCACGCGGCATAAGCGATACAAGGTGCCGTATTCCGCATACACGGTTCCAGGAGAATATTCGATTCAGGAATCCCCGGCAATTGTTGCTTCACCAACTCCCGGTATTTCACCGAAGTGACCACCCAAACGTTTTCTATCGGACAAACTCCCGCAAAACGGTCCGCCGTCAATTGCAGAAGCGTTTTTCCCGTACCCAATATATCGATAAATTGTTTGGGCTTTTGCGGCGTACTCATCGGCCAGAAACGGCTTCCGATCCCGCCTGCCATAATGACCACATGATTCATAACAGTCGTACTTCAAAATGAATTATAGATTTCAAACATATCCCTCAACCGGCAGCCCGTTCTTTACACTAACTTCGGTAAAGAAAAGCTGAACACCGATCCCACCCCTTCTTCTGAGGTAAACCAAAGTTTGCCCCCGTTGATATGGACAAAATCCCGGCACAACAACAATCCCAACCCGGATCCTTCCTCGCTGTTCGTGCCGAAAGTCGTAAAATGAGTCGCTTCGTTGAGCAATTTATCCTGCATTTCTTTTTTGATCCCCCTTCCGTGATCCTGCACGGCCACCACAATCCACTCCTCCTCTTCTTTCACCGAAACGACTATCTCGGTGTGCATATCACTGAATTTAATGGCATTGGAAATCAAATTGCGGATCACCGATTTGATCATCTCGATATCCACCTTCACCAGACAAACCGAATCGCCCGAACACAAAAGAGTGATGTGCTTGGCAGCTGCAACCGACCTCATCACCTCTACTACTCCCTCCGCCAATTCGGTCAGATTGAGCTCGTTTTTAACCGCTTCCAGTTTCCCCAGCTGACTTTTCGTCCACTTCAGCAAATTATCCAGCAATCCGAACAATTCTTCCGAAGTCTTGTTGCTCATCTCCAGCATATCATAAATATCCGGATCGATGTGGTTCCGGTCCACACTCATGAGTATGGTGTTAAGCAACATTTTCATAGAAGCCATCGGCGAGCGCAAATCATGTGCAATCACCGAATAAAGTTTATCTCTGCCGGCAATGGTCTTTCTCAGTTCCTCGGTCTGTGCATTAATGATTTTCAGGGCAGCCACCAAAGACAACTGATGCTTGATTCTCACCATCAGTTCCTCTTTCCGGAAAGGCTTGGAAACAAAATCACTGGCACCCAGCTTAAATCCTTTCACGACACTCCCCGTGTCGTCCAGGGCCGTCAGGAAAATGATCGGAATGTGTTTCAGTTCATCGTCCTCTTTCAGCCGGGAGGACACCTCGAAGCCATCCATTCCGGGCATCATGACATCCAACAAAATCAAATCCGGCCTTTCCTTGGCAGCCACTTCCAACGCCTGCAATCCGCTCGAAGCCATCAAGATGGTATAACCTTCTTTCCCCAACAAAGCTTTTAACAACAATACATTCGTCTGAACGTCATCCACCACCAATAATTTGTAACCCGAAAAATCAACTTCCATAAGCGAATTCCATTTTAACAGACTGCAAAGATAAACGTTATCGCCGGAAAAATTATATTTTTTCAAAAATACTTTTATTATTATTTAACCTTTTTCTCTGGATATGAGAAAAAAAAACAGAATTTATGGCTTGTACGTGAGGATATAATAATATTTTTTTCCTACCTTTGGCGCCACCAAATAAATATTTTTGCTTTTAACATGTCAACTCAAGATAAGCCTAACATACTCATTGTAGATGACAAGCCTGAAATTGCCAAAGTTATCAAGATACAGATGTCTCTTGACTACAATATATTTTATATGGAAAATCCTGTAAAAGGTATAGCCTGGATGCACGAAGGGAATATCCCGGATCTCATCATCTCCGACTATTTTATGCCGGAAATGAACGGAAGCGAATTCCTGACTTATCTGAAAAGCAGCGAAGTATTTAAAAGTATTCCGATCATTATATTGTCCAGTATCGAGAATAGCTCAGAGCGGATCAAACTGTTGGAAAAAGGCGCCAACGACTTTATAGTAAAACCCTTCAATCCCCAGGAACTGAAAATCCGTGTGCGAAACATATTGCGTCGTTATTAGTTATTGTGTGCATGAATATTTATATCGGAAATAATTCTGATTACATCCTCCATCTTCAGGAAGTTACCGAAGGAAATTTACAGGTAGCCGGCAGTGGCATTCCCATTGCCGCCCAACTGCAAAACAATCTGCCTGCGGAAGGGGAAAATATATTCTTGTTTATAGAGTCCACAACTCCCGCAAAAAATATCCGGCAAACCCAAATCCTGAGAGGAATAAATTACCCGCACACTTATGTGCTATTGGTGGGTGATCATATCTCCCCGGAATTGCTGAAATCGTACCTTCAACAGGGTATCGATGAAATCATACCGTCCGATATTACGAAAGAAGAACTGAATTCCCTTTTCTCGGTGCTTCCCAAATTAAGCAAAAACATCAAGAACGGAACTTCCATCCGGCTCTTTTGCCTCCCCTTGTGGAAGCGAACTTTCGATATATTTTTCTCCTCGCTGGCCCTTCTAATATTATCCCCTCTTTTTCTGGTCACGGCCTTGGTCATCCGGCTTGAAAGTCCGGGCAAAATCATCTACACCTCCCAGCGTGTAGGCTCCAACTACCGGATTTTCGGATTTCTGAAATTCCGTTCGATGTATGCCGATGCCGACAAACGGCTGGAGGAGTTCAAAAAACTCAACCAATACCAGGCAATGCCGGACAGCGGCGCCACCCAATACTACACCGGCTCCACCGATACAGAGGGAACTGTGTTGGTGGGAGACGATTTCCGGCTGACCGAAGAAGAGTACATCGCCCGGCGGAAAAAAATGCAGGCAAACAATTTCCTGAAATTTCAAAACGACCCCCGCATCACCCCGTTCGGCCGTTTTATCCGGAAATACAGCATCGACGAATTACCCCAGTTAATCAATATACTGAAAGGAGACATGTCCATTGTCGGCAACCGTCCTCTACCGCTCTACGAAGCCGAAATGCTGACCTCCGATGACTACATCGAGCGTTTTATGGCTCCCAGCGGCCTCACCGGGCTGTGGCAAGTCGAAAAACGAGGCACCGAAGGCATCCTATCGGCCGAAGAGCGTAAACAGCTGGACCTCCAATATGCCCGGAAATTCTCATTCTGGTTTGATATGAAAATTATTTTCCGTACGTTTACCGCTTTCATTCAAAAAGAAAATGTATGATGATGATGAAGATAAAATATATTATAGTATGTGTTCTACTGCTGACTTGCTATGTGGATTGCTTTTCCCAGGAACACAAACGCAGAAAAAAAGATGAGGACAAAATCAATATTCTGCGCGATACGGTAAATTATAAACCTGTAACTTTAACGACCGACGAGTTCCGCAACTACCATCTGCCACCGCTGGACACCCTGTTTAAGAATGCCAGGAATAATCCGCGGATCAAAGCAGTGGAAGCGGCCATGCTGGCGGCACGCTCAGACCTGAGAAGCACTCGGCGCGACTGGTTGCAATACTTTTCGGTACGGGCCGGCTATACCTACGGAATCTTAGGAACTTACACAGACACCGAATCTCAGTACAATCCGTTGACCACCGTCTACTCCGGAGCAACCCAACACAGCTGGTCCGTCGGCGCCAATATCAACATCCCGTTAAATACATTATTCAATCAAAGCTCCAAAGTCAGGAAACAACGGGAAATTTATAAGGAAGCACAATACAAGCAAGAAATGGCTTATGATGAAATCAAAAACGAAATTATCGAAATCTATTGCAACATCCAGTATCAACTGAAATTGCTAAAAATTGCAACCGAATCACTAACCTTATATGATGCGGACTACACGATATCCGAAACGGATTTTATCAACAATAACCGGAATCAAAACCGAACCTTAAGCGATTTAAAGCACAGTCACCAGATTTCATTAACAGACTATGAGACAATCATTAACAATCTCAACATTCTGTTTTTAAAATTAGAAGTTATCAGTAACACCAAAATTATCAATAAATAAGTATGAAGTATATCACCTACTTTATCAAGTTTTTCTATCGAATCCGCTATTGGCTGATTTTTGCTCCCCTGCTTGTTGCCGCACTAGTATACTGGAAGACACGGCACATGCCGGAACTATATACGACAAACTGTTCCATCTATACAGGGATCATTACCGGCGTAAACATTCTGTCTGAAAGCGGCGTAACAACAAGTGTTTACACGCAATCCAGCATGATGGAGAATCTCCTGAATATCATTGTAGCAGACCAGACTCTGAAGCAAGTGTCTTTACGCCTCTATGCCCGGATCATGGTATACGGGGATCCCGACCAAGACAACACCTACGTAAAAGCCAGCAATTACCGTATGCTTTACGAACACGGAGCTTCTATCCATCATTTGATCGACAAAACCTCTTCCAATGACTCCATCAACGAACAACGTACCTACGAAAATCTGGTAGCTTACGAAACTCAGGACAATTCCAACTATGTCTACGGGATATATCAATGGAATCTTCCCTACGTCAACCGGGAATCCCTGCAAAAAATAGAGGTCGAACGCATCGGAAACAGCGACATTATCGAAATCACCTACACCACCGACGACCCTGGCATCACCTATCAGACAGTCCGGATATTGCTGGATGAATTCATCAAGCAGTATCAGGAACTTCGCTTCGGGGAAACCAATAATGTCATTGCCTATTTCCGCAGAGAACTGGCCAAAGTCGATAAAGAATTGAAACAATCCGAAGACGCCCTCACCCAATACCGCGTTGCCCAGCGCATAATCAATTATAATGAAGAAACCGAACTCGTAGCCAACTTAAACCGCGATTATGAATTGAAATTCTGGGAATCTCTTAACAACTATACCGTGGCCGACAGCCTTAAAACTGAATTGGAAAAAAGGATGCGATTAAATACAGAAATCATTCAGAACAACAACCTGTTCATATACTACAACAATAAAATTATGGAGCTGAATGAAAAATTAGCCGTATCCAAATTCTATTCCCAGGCGGCTTTGCCTCC
>CAZMAE010000060.1:0-6218 GCA_964564205.1 uncultured Odoribacter sp.
ACATCATCGACCTGAACAAAACAGCTATTATGCTGGACAAAGCCTCTGCAGCACTGAAACAGATCGCTAAGTCAGGCCGTAAAATTCTGTTTGTTGCAACAAAAAAACAGGCTAAGGACATTGTTGCTGAAAAAATTTCCAATATTAACATGCCCTACGTAACCGAAAGATGGCCTGGTGGTATGTTGACCAACTTCCCTACCATCCGGAAAGCTGTGAAAAAAATGACCACCATCGACAAAATGGAAAAAGACGGCACTTTCGACCACCTTTCCAAACGGGAAAAACTGCAGATTGCACGCCAACGGGCTAAACTCGACAAGAACTTAGGAAGTATTGCCGACCTGACCCGTCTGCCGGCAGCTCTTTTTGTCGTTGACGTCATGAAAGAATACATTGCAGTGAAAGAAGCCCGCAGTCTGGGAATTCCGGTATTTGCAATGGTAGATACCAACTCGGACCCCAGTAACATCGACTTTGTCATCCCTTGCAACGACGATGCTTCAACTTCTATCAGTCTGGTCATAGACAAGGTTGCGGAAGCAGTCAAAGAAGGACTGACTGAAAGAAAAGCAGAAAAGGACAAAGAGGGCACCGATAAAAAAACCGGCAGCCAAGAAAGCTGATAAAACAGCAGAAGTGAAACTGTCAGCGAAAACATGACAGAAGAACAATAATCAGTTTCAGACTTACCGTCCCGGATACTGCAAAATCAATATCCGGGATTGTAAATTAAAATCTTAAATTAAAAACTACATTATGGAAATAAAAGCAGCTGATGTAATGAAGTTGCGCCACGCAACTAACGCAGGCATGATGGACTGTAAAAAAGCTCTTCAGGAAGCTGAAGGCGATTTCGACAAAGCTGTAGACATCATCCGCAAACGTGGTCTTATCGTAGCCAGCAAACGTGCTGACCGCGAAGCAAAAGAAGGCTGCGTCCTCGCTAAGGCTGAAGGCACGAAAGGCGTAATGGTGAGCTTGAATTGTGAAACAGACTTTGTGGCAAAAAATGAAAACTTCATAAACTTTACCCGTCAGATTCTGGAAGCCGCTTTTGCAAAAATGCCGGACACCAAAGAAGAGCTCCTTGCCATTGAAATCGATGGCCGCAGCATTGCAGATCAGATTTCAGAACAAACCGGAGTAATCGGAGAAAAGTTGGAACTGGCTTACTACGGTAAAGTGGAAGCTGAAGCTACTATTGCCTATATCCATCCGGGTAATAAACTGGCCACCGTTGTCGGATTCAACAAAGCAGCCGACACCCAAGTGAAAAAAGACGTTGCAATGCAGGTCGCTGCAATGGCCCCCATTGCCATTGATAAGAACGACGTCCCCCAGGAAGTGATTGCCCACGAACTGGAAATCGGCCGCGACAAAGCCCGTGAAGAAGGAAAGCCGGAAAATATGTTGGACAGAATTGCTGAAGGTCGTTTGAACAAATTCTATCAAGAATCTACCCTGTTGAATCAGGCTTTCATAAAAGATGGCAAACAAACCGTTAAAGCTTACCTGACCAGCGATGATAAAGAGCTGACAGTAACCGGATTTATCCGCTTCACTTTGAATGATTAATTCACGATTTCATTTCATAAAACGGGATCACTCCTTCGGGAGGATTCCGTTTTTTATTGCTCCAGATCTCCCTTTTCAGAAACAAGCGTCACCTGATGGACAAATAACGGAGAATGCCAAGTAGTGCCGGCAGGACGCTTATTATCATCATATACCCCGATAACCTGAAGTTCTACCCGATCCCGGAAAACATCCGGCAAAACATCCTCCGCTTTTCCCTGAGAAACTAAAACAAAAGGAAGAGCAGGTAAAGAATCGTTTTCCTGAAAACAATAAGGACGTATTTTTCTCCGGGCTTCATAAACAATCTCTATGCGCAACTCTTCATGACAGGGATAATAAAAAGGAACATGCTCCAGGGCCTTCATGCTATTCACGGCATGAATACTGTTCAGCTGGGGATTATTGAACAACTTGACCAAAACCGGCATAAAGAAAATCTCTATGCTAAAAAATAGTGCCAATATGCCCAATAAAAAGCCGGGGATCTTATTCTTCACAGCTGCATAGAACAACCCCAAAGCCAGGAATTCCAGCAGGAAGACAAAGAACAGAAAATAACCCAAACTCAATTTTCCCGGAAGAAAAAACATGATATAAATTCCGACGGGTAATAAGGCGACAACTGAAGCGATCAATAAAGCATTTATACGCCAGATCAGCCGCTCCCGCCTCGAAAAAACACCCTTCTGAAAACATTGCCACCAATGCAATAAAAGGTGGGCAATGACCAAAGCAGAAGGAATCAGGACCGGCAATAAATAGCGGGTTTTCTTTTCCGGCAAAAGAGACAAGCATATCAGGATCATAAAAACCCAGCATACCGCAAACAGATATTCCTTGCGGAACTGCAAGCGTTTTCTCCAATATGGCCAAATCAAAGCCGTAACCAGAAACAAAGACCATATACCGCTTTCCGCAAAAAATTTCCAATAGTAATACCAAGGACGTACATTCCGTTCCAACCAAGCCGTCGATTCTTTATTCCAAACCGATAAAACAAGCTCCTTATGGGTCAGATACAATAACACAGGCCACCAAAGGCTCATCACCAAGCAAATGATGAGCATGACGGCGACAGCCCGCCATTTATCACGAAACGATGGTCTGTAAATCAGCAGGTAAGCCAACAGGAAAGGCAAAAGCAACGCATAAAAGGATACAGGTCCCTTCCCCAAAAAGGACAAGCCCAATAAAATACCTGCCCAAATAAATTCTTTCCAACAAGTTCCTGGCTTTTGTCCTCCTTTAAATATAAAATAAATAGCGCCCAGCATAAACCCATGACAATAAATATCCCAGGTAGCAGTCCGCCCCATCAGAATGACATTAAAAGAGGTGCATAGAGCTATCGCACTAATTATGCCGAACAGATTATTCTTGGTCATTAAAGTAGCCAAAGCATACAAAAAGAAAACCATCATCGTTGCAATCAAACCGGCAACAGCCCTTTGCAACATCAATTGTCCAGGCGCAACCCATTCGATGCAGGCAGCAATCCACGTCGGCAAAGGAGGCTTTTCCAACCGCAATTCCCCATTCATTCTCGGTATCAGCCAATTCCCGTCCGAAACAATCTCGCGGGCCGTAACCAAATTCCGCGATTCCATAATGTCGGCATAAATAACTTCATTATGAATGAAGAAAGTAAAAAAACAAATGAAAATTATAAATGCAACAATTAAAGATCTATTCCCTGACGTCCGGTGAAATGACACATTATACATAGTATGGTATTTTAAAATGGAGTTTAAAAATACATGCTTACTCAAGGACTTCCAAAAAAATATGAAGTTAAATATATAAAAACTGAGAACGATCTAAAAATCAAAAATATATAGCCTACAGATCAGGTCATAAACAACAAAATTTACAGGAACAAAATACATTTTATGCCGTACATATATGAATATATCTTACACGATCTCATAAAACCATGAAAATAAGCAGGTATTTATTGATTTTCGCAAGTTTTGTTCCATTACTGATATTCAGGGATTTTACGCCCAACAATGAATTAAAATATTTAAGCATAGTCAATGAATCCATCCGCAATCATACGGTTTTTACTTTCTGCAATCATGGTATTTCCTATGCGGATAAACCACCTTTATACTTTTGGTTCATACGGCTTACGAAATGGTTGGCAGGAGATCATTACATGTTTCTCATCGGTTTATTTTCGCTTATTCCTGCGTTATGGATTCTATATATCATGGACAAATGGACTGCCGACTATCTTCCTGCATCACTAAGAAAATCAAGCCAACTCATGCTGATTACGACCGGCTTGTTTACCGGCGCAGCCATAGTTCTACGAATGGACATGCTCATGTGTTTGTTCATTGTCCTGGCGCTCTACACTTTTTACAAAATGTACCTCGGAGAAAAAAATTCCTGCAACGCAATCCGCTTACCCGCTTTCATTTTTTTGGCCATCATAACCAAAGGACCGGTAGGCATATTGATACCTTTTCTGAGTATAACTCTTTTTTTATGGTACAAAAAACAAATCCATACGTTCGGCCAGTATTTAGGCTGGAAACAATGGACAACCTTGTTGTTCTTTTTCAGCTTATGGCTCACAGGCGTATACCTTGAAGGAGGAAAAGAATACCTGTACAATCTGATTTTCCATCAAACAGTCCACAGGGCAGTCAATTCCTTTCATCATCAGGAACCTTTTTGGTATTACATGCAAACGGTCTGGTATACTCTTGCTCCCTGGACTCTCTTTTATGCCGTCTTATTGTTTTCGGGCATAAGACAACGGTTATTAAATCATGATCTGAAACGTTTTTTCTTTATCATCATAGTATCTACCTTCATTTCACTGTCACTGTTCAGCAGTAAACTGCAAATTTATCTGCTCCCCGTCTATCCTTTTGTGACTTACCTATGTTTCTTATTCCTACCGGAAGCAGACGGGAAAAATATCCGCATCTCCCTATTTATCCCTGCATTTCTGTTGCTTTTTTCTTTTCCAGCTTATTTCGTTGCCCGGCGTCTCACCGATATCCCTTTTCCCAATGATATACTCCTCGCCGCAACATTGCTCCTCAGCATCAGCAGCCTGATTTGCATCCTTTATTTACGGAAACAACAACTCTTGCCAGCCATCCATTCGCTTGCCACCGGCATACTGTTAAGTCTTTTTACCGGAGGATTACTGATCAGAGAAGCAAACCCTTACATCGGCTGGAAACAGCTGAGTCGGGAAGCCCGAACAATAGCCACAGGAAGAAACATCCACCACATCTATTTTTACCGCTTCAGAAGCGGAGAAAATCTGGATGCCCTACTGAAGCAAGAAATTAAACCCATCACTTTAGAAGAGATGAAATCGCTATCAGGAAAACAAAATTTTATTACTTTTGTCAAAAATAAAGACCTCCGGAACGAGGAGCAGCTACAAAACCTGATCGGACAAAAGCAAATCTACACGGTAGGGAATTATTCCTTCATTATTTTCTAATTTACGCATTATGATGGTATTTGTCATTGGTTTTCTGGCCCAGTTGTGTTTTTCTGCCCGCTTGATCTTCCAGTGGATCATGTCCGAAAAAGCAAAACAGGTAGTATCGCCGTCCAGCTTTTGGCTATTGAGTCTATTAGGCTCCTATCTGTTATTTTTTTATGGCTGGCTCCGGGACGATTTTGCAATTATTTTCGGTCAGTTGATCTCATATTACATTTATATCTGGAATCTGGACATCAAACATAGCTGGAAAAAAATCCCCTACACCATCCGGTATTTGCTGATTGCCACTCCGTTTTTTGCCATCGGCTATGGTTTTTCGGAAAGCAGCGAATTTATCCGTCAATTTTTCAATAATGACGATATCCCCCTGGGCCTGCTGATCTGGGGTTCTTCAGGACAAATTATTTTCACCTTACGTTTCATTTACCAATGGCTCTATTCCAGAAAACGTCAGGAATCTGTTTTGCCGTTGGGGTTCTGGTTAATAAGTCTTACCGGTTCTTGCATCATCGTCAGCTATGCTTTAATACGGCATGATCCGGTTTTAATTTTAGGGCAATCTACAGGAGTTGTAGTATATATCCGGAACATCTGGATTATGCACAATAATCGTACCCGAAAGCTGGACAGCAAAACGATTAAAAAAAATAAACACCGCAATCCTACCATCTCAGAGGTCTGATTGGGTTATCTGATAATTGATATACCTTTTCTTCATCCACCGGTAGGCAAAACAATCCTTAAAAGGCCCCACAAGGCGATTCCGCAAATTATATTTCGATTTTCCAGCCACACGGGGGAAATGACGCACTGGAATTTGTTTTACTTTTCCATGCTGCAACTGAATCAACGCCGGCAAAAAACGGTGCATCCCGGTAAAAAACGGAATCCGTTTGGCATAAGCGGTCCTCAGAATTTTCAAAGGACAACCGGTATCCTCTACCCCATCATGAGTCATCGCCCGCCGGAAACCATTCGCTATCCGGGAAGACATGTTTTTGACAAAACCATCCTTCCGGCCGGTCCTGATACCCATAACCATTTCATACTGATCCACATGATCCAGTAATAAATTAAAATCTTCAGGTGAAGTCTGCAAATCTGCATCGATATATCCGACAAACTCCGATTCGGTATGATCGATCCCCGCTTTCATCGC
>CAZMAE010000061.1:0-17674 GCA_964564205.1 uncultured Odoribacter sp.
GGTGCGTGAAGACGGACTCCACGATTTCCTTTCGGGCAATATTGTCTTTAATGAAAACGAACCGGTCACCGTAAGCAGACAATTCCTGCAAACGTTCATGCTTCAAACGTACGTCATAGTATTCGGTCATACTGTCAATGCCGACGACTTTCACGCTGTCAAACTCATCCAGCAAGCGTTTCACCAGATTGGCTCCGATAAAACCGGCGGCACCCGTCACCAAAACCACTTTGTTCTCCAAACTGACATTGTAGGTTACCATAAAGTCAATCTCTTTGGAAAATGTCACGAGTGTATACCTTGTCTTTCACATCGTCCAGACACGTGTCGTAACGGTTGGCGATAATGGCCTGGCTGATCTCCTTGAACCGCGCAAGGTCATTCACCACTTTTGAACCGAAGAAGGATTCGCCGTCGGCAAGTGTCGGTTCGTAAATAACAATCTCCGCTCCTTTCGCCTTGATACGCTTCATTATGCCCTGAATGGCGGACTGACGGAAATTGTCGGAGTTCGATTTCATGGTCAAACGGTACACGCCGACAACCGGAGGCTGGCCTGAGGCTGCAGCATGGCTGTATTCGTTATTTTCAGAATAACCGTACCATCCGGCCATGCGAAGTACCGCATCTGCAATATAATCCTTACGGGTCTTATTCGATTCTACGATTGCAGACATCATGTTCTGCGGCACATCCTGATAGTTAGCCAAAAGTTGCTTGGTGTCTTTGGGTAAGCAGTAACCGCCATAACCGAATGACGGATTATTATAGTGGGTCCCTATACGCGGGTCAAGGCCTACGCCTTCAATGATGGCTTTGCTGTCAAGGCCCTTTATCTCGGCATAGGTATCCAATTCATTAAAATAGCTGACACGCAGGGCCAGATAGGTATTGGCAAACAGTTTAACCGCTTCCGCCTCCTTTATGCCCATAAAAAGGGTGGGAATATCTTCCTTGAGGGCTCCTTCCTGAAGCAATGAGGCAAATGTATGCGCGGCTTTTTCAAGAAACGGAACATCCGCAATGGCCTTGATCGCTTCGTTTTCCTCACCGAACTGCGTGCCGTCAAGCTGCTTCGGATAGCCCACAATGATACGGCTCGGATAAAGATTGTCATAAAGAGCCTTGCTCTCACGGAGAAATTCAGGAGAAAATAGCAAATTCAGCCTCCTGACTCCCTGACGGGCATATTTCACATAAAGACTCCGGCAATACCCCACAGGGATTGTGGATTTTATGACCATCACAGCGGCGGGATTGACACTTAACACCAGATCGATGACATCCTCGATATGGTGGGTATCAAAATAATTCTTCACCGGATCGTAGTTGGTGGGAGCAGCGATGACCACAAAATCAGCATCACTGTATGCCCTGGCGCCGTCAAGAGTAGCGGTCAGATGCAAGGCCTTCTCAGACAGATATTTCTCTATATACTCATCCTGAATAGGGGATTGTTTACGATTAAGCAGATCTACTTTCTCGGGAACTACATCGACTGCCGTCACCTGGTGATGTTGCGACAAAAGCGTGGCTATGCTAAGGCCGACGTATCCGGTACCGGCAACAGCGATTTTCAGATCTTGGGTATCCATTGTTGATTTTTATATTAAGGTTTACAATTATTCCGGTTATTTACCCGCAACTTCAAAGCCGGGGGAGTTCTCTGGCTGAAACTCCGCTACCGCTTTCTTCATGAACCAGGTCTTATCCATGATCTTCTCCTGCTCGAACTCTTTGTTGAGAGTGACTAAAAAGTGAAAACATCCCTCTGGAAATGAAGTGTTGGAAAGGAATCTCCATCAGGGGTATGAAAATGAGGACGGCCAAGATTTTTCAGCCGCCCTCGTAAAAGCCGACACCGTTAATCTTCTTTCCGGATTTCTTCCAGAGCATCCGGGGTATCGGTGGAATCCTTTCCGCCGGATTTCCTCATGGCCAGACGGCGCGAAACGGCAGTGCGGGATTCGGAGACGAGCTGGTTGATCCGGTCGATGATGGATTTGTAGGCTGCCTCTCCGTTGACCAAGGCCAGGGCGTTGATCATGGCACAGAGCTTTTCGAAAGCACTCTGCACGGCATCGCGGGCGGTTTTAGACACCCCCGATTCGCCTCCCGAGGCTACATCCGAGCGGTTCACCATGATGTCTTCGAACTCCCCGTTAGCGGTGCGCAGGGCTTCCACCCAATGTCCGGCAAAAAGAAGACCTACCGAGGCGACATTGGGCCCCAGCTCCAAATCCTGCAACAGATTGGATATGGCGGCTGTTTCCTGACGGTAAGGCATCAAGGGGATGTCTTTGCCGTATTTATCCACAATTGACAGCAATGACTCCGAAGCCTTCACCTGCTCTGCATTGTAAGATGTCAGATAGAGTTTCAGCTGGGCGACAAAGCTACGGAATACATAATCGCGGCGGGCATCCAGACGGGCCAGTTCGGCCGTGTAAGGACTGCGGCGTTCAGGGACAAGAGCTGTGTCGTATGCCGACAAGCGGGCGGCAAATTCATCGCATAAGCTCTTCAGGGGTTCCTCCACCGACTCTTCCTGACGAAGGAAGGTCAGTATGTCCGAAAATACCTGAAATATTTCCAGGTTTCGCAACATTTTAAGATTGGTTGATTCAATCATAGTAACTCCTATTTTTAAGTGAAACAATAAGGCCACAGGCAAAATCAGTTATAAATGGTACGTTCTCCCGAAACGGGAAAAGAAAGCGTTGTCCGAAACATCACCGGGGCTCTTCTCCCCTGTTTCGCATTCCCCGGCGGCATCGGTATATCTTCCTTCAGAGGAAGTAAGCAAAGCCCCGTCACTGACAAGCCGAACCCGGCTGGGAAAATTAACGGACGACCGCCGACAGGCCGTCCCCAACGGGGAAAATAAGCTGACGACCGCCAACAAGCCGTCCCCGACTGGGAAAATAAGCAGACGGCTGCTGACAGCTCATCCCCGCGGGGAAAAGCTAAACAACGGCCGTCTACAAGCAATACCCGGCGGGGAAAACATACTCCACCGCGGTAGGGTGATTTTCCCGCATGGAATCGGGTACTTTACGACCGTAGAGTAAGTTTTCCCGCATGGAATCGGCTTCAACACGGTGGCAGATTAAAAATTCCCGGCCGGGATCACCTACCGGATGACAGCCGCATACCATTTCCTTCACGGGTACGGCTTCCGGAGCGAAGCCCGCAGGATATTCCCTCACGGAATACATCTCTGGCGTCTTTTCAGTTCTATATATTCGGTGTAGCTGATCCGGCTGTAGGGATTACGCGTAAGCACTTCCTGGTGGACGGCCTTTGTGCCCCAAAGGCTCCGGCCAGTTCAAGCACGCGGTCCAGCAAGGCGGTGTCACTGCTCAGTTCAAAGCCGTCTAGCAAAGCCAGCAGGGCACGGGCGTGCTTCTGCAGGTTTTCTTCCTCCGATAAGATAACGTTTATTTTAACATATATATCACGTGGCTCTTTCGTTTAAAAAGGGGATAGAATAACAACTTGGCGGTGTTTTATAATAGGCAATCTGCTGCGTTGCTCCCGGGATTCGGTCTTCGGTTACATACTCCGGTATGCTTCATTGGCCTCATCCTCAGTGTCTTGCATATCACCTATTCTGAAAAACCTAAAGAGGGGCATGTCAAAATGAAAATTTTGACACACCCTCAAGGGGAATGTGTCTGTATTTTTGAGTTAAATGAGAGAGCCGTGTACCGGGGAATAATCTTGTTCCGGTATTTCCCGAAGGGAAGGAAACAACAGCTCTGTGGCAACACCTTCGAATGGTTTTCTTGGCAGGCGGATTAAATGATCTTCAGGCCCACGGTGAAATTGAAAGAACGGGGGGCTTTTATCTTATGGCCCATGTCTTTGAACGCTTTTTCATAATCGATATCGAAAGTCAGTTTCCAGAGATCGGCTCCAACTCCGATTTTACCGTGCCAATTGGTTTTATCGGCACTCACATCACCCAGGTGTTTCAGATTACTGATTTTACCGACGGAAAGCACGGGTCCCAGAAAAGCTCTCAACCGGAGAATAGAAAGGTCTAAAACCTGAACCCCTACCATCAAAGGTATATCGAAAGTATTCAATTTCAAGTCTACTTTATTTTCATCCCCTCCCAATGACAATTGGTCTTGTTCGATGATGCTTTTTTTGTGTGAATAGTTCAGGGAGGGTTCCAGATAGAGTTTGCCCAGATTGAGCCGTATAAAGCCTCCCAGCATATATCCTGTATTGGCTTGGGTGCCGATTACGGTGGGAAGGTCTTTCACTTTGATCCGGTTGCTGGATATGCTTCCGTGAATACCCAGGTTGATGGGCAATTGCGCCATGGCTTCAATTCCCAAAAAACATACTAATGTTGCTAATAACAGTTTTTTCATACATTTATCATTTTATACCCTTATGCCGGGATTTTTTTTTCTTTTTTATATTCCTTCCGCCTCTGAATCGTTGTATCTGATCCGTTAACCCTGATACCTTCTTCTGAATTCCGACAGGATAATACCCGTGGCCACTCCGACGTTCAGGGATTCCGAGGTATCTTCGCCTGCTGCGAAACTGGGAATGGTTAATCGGACATCGGTCAGCTGAGCGATGTCCGTTGATATTCCTTTACCTTCATTTCCCATTACAATCAATCCTTTCCGGCTCAGAGGTGCCTGGTATATGTTTTCACCATCCAAAAACGTGCCAAAAACAGGAAGGTTTTCTTTTTTCAGTTTTTTGAGTATTAACGGTAAATCCGCATAATATGTTTTCACCCTGAAGATGGCACCCATGCTGGCTTGTACACATTTGGGGTTATACGCTCCGGCACATGCCTTGTCGCAAAGGATATGGCGCACACCGAACCAATCGGCAACCCGCAGTATTGTGCCGAGATTGCCGGGATCCTGAATGCCGTTGAGGACTACTGTCAGATTTTCTTTTATTTCTTCCGGATTGAAGGTGTATGCAGGAATTTCCGCCAGGGCGATGACATCGGGCAGGGACTGGAAATCGGACACCGTGCTTATTTCTTTTTTGCTGGTTTCGGTCACTGTGATATGGGACAACGCTTGGCGGTTTTGTTCAATCCATTCGGGCGTAGCAAGGAGTGTGTGGATTTTTTGTCCGGAAAGCAATAGTTCTCGTACTAATTTTTCTCCTTCGACTTTGAAAAGATTATATTTTTCCCTGAATTTCTTTTTTTCAAGGTTTTGGACTATTTTTGTCACTTGTTTGCTAAGCATGGCATATTTTCAGATTCTGTGCAAAAATAGTAACATTTTTGATAATTGGAGAGACATGCCTCATATAAGATTGCATTGATTCTTACTCTGATCTCCTTCCTTGCTGCTTGTTCGCCTGCCAAATATGTGGGAAAGGGTGAGTATTTGCTTAATCGGGTGAAAGTGAAGACGGAAGATAAGAATGTAAGTATCGTTGAATTAAAGAAAGCAATCCGTCAACGTCCGAATACCCGTATACTTGGTGTAGCCCGTTTCCATCTGGGATTGTATAACCTCAGCGGCCGGGATGAGCACAGGCGCTTCAATCAATGGTTGCGTTCTATCGGAGAGGCTCCGGTGATCTACAGTCCTCTCCTGGCGGGCAGAAGTGTAACCCAATTGCAGTTATACCTCAATAATAAAGGTTATTATGGTGCCGTGGTGTCGGATTCGGTATGGTATAAGAGAAAAAAAGCTTATGTGACTTATACTGTCCGCTCCGGTTCCGCAACTCACGTCGGCGATATTTCCTTTCGGGTAGACAGTAGTGTCGTTGTCGATGAGTTGCCGTTAATTTCGCCGCTTTATCAGAGTGTACTGAACGATTCCGTTCATACTCTGCTTCGGAAAGATATGCCGTTGGATGTGGACATCCTGGAAAGCGAGAGGGAGCGTATAACGCACATGCTCCGGAAAAACGGATACTTCAACTTTTCTAAGAATTTCATCCGTTTCTATGCTGATACGCTGGGGTATTCCGGAAAACAGCAGGCGAAACTGATGTTGACGATAGTGAATCATCCGAGGGATAGCATGGCTTACCGGAAGTATGTCATTGGTAATATCCGCGTAAACTTGGATTTTGATCCTTTGATTGTGGGGGAAAAAATCGATTCCGTATATCAGAAGACGTATTACGACGGATATGAAGTGTGGTATGACCAGAAGATGAAAATCAAGCCCGGTGTCATTCTGGAAACGATTCAGTTTGCAAAGGGAGAATATTATGATGTTCAGAAGGTTGCAAATTCGTATGCCCGTTTGCAGGCTTTGAATCTTTTTAAGTTTGTGAATATTGTTTTCAAGGAACGCTCTTCCCGGGATTCGCTGCCGCTGTTGGATTGTGAAATTCAGCTGACCCCCATGAAGCGGCAGTCTTATAATGTATTTCTGGAGGGAACCAATAATTCGGGCAATATCGGCGTGGGAGGAAATTTTTCTTATAATCACAAGAATTTGTTTCACGGAGGAGAAAACCTGACGTTAAGCGTTTGGGGGGCATTGAAAAAAGAAAAATTGAAAGAAAATGAAATCTTCAGTACCACAGAGATGGGTACGGAATTGAAATTAGTAACTCCTCAGTTTTGGACGCCTATCTTCCGCCTGACTGAATTCCGCCGGGATTTTGCGCCCAAAACCTCAATATCGTTGTCTTATAATCAGGAGCATACCCAATTTTACCGGCGCCGTATTGCGAGCGCGAAATTCGGATACCTCTGGAGGCGGGCGGACAACAAATGGCGTTATAATTTTGACCTGATGGATTTGAATTACGTGATGATGCCCTTTGTCAATGAAGAATTTGTCAATGGGTTGAAGAATGAGTACGTAAAAAGCGCTTATACCGATCATATGATTTTGTCGGCGGATTTTTCAGCCATCTATACGGATCAGGTTGTGAATGATGCGGGAAATTTTAATTATTTCCGGGGAAATCTGGAAACTTCCGGGAATTTTTTGCTGGGAGTGGATAAATTGTTTGGGAAAAAACGTTCGGAATCGGGAGGGGAAAATTATTACAAGGCCTTGGGTGTCCGGTATGCCCAGTTTGTTAAGGTTGACGGGGAATACCGTTTTAACCATTATATCAACCGGATCAATACGGTGGTCTACCGTTTGTTTTGGGGATGCGGTTATCCTTACGGCAATATGAAAGCTTTGCCTTTTGAAAAAGCCTATTACTGTGGCGGGGCTAACGGAATACGGGCATGGCAATCGCGGACACTGGGGCCGGGGGCTTACATTTCGGAGGATAAGTTCCCCAATAATGTGGGAGATTTCAAATTGGAAGCGAATATCGAATACCGGTTTAAGCTGTTCTGGCTGTTGGAGGGAGCCTTGTTCCTGGACGCCGGCAATGTTTGGAATATCAATAAATATGAAAACCGGGTGGGTACGAAACTGAGTTCTGATTTTTATAAACAGATCGCTATAGGGACGGGTGTGGGGCTGAGGCTGGACGTGACCTTTTTCCTTTTGCGCTTTGATCTGGGAATTAAGTTGCAGGATCCGGCCTTGCCTGCCGGTCAACGTTTTGTTTTATTGAATCACAACGGGGGCTTGAAGAAGTCCGTATTCAATATAGCGATCGGCTATCCGTTTTAGGATGGTCGGGCAGAGGAGTGCGTTTGATGGGGACAGGAGCACCTGTTGTTGTTCGTTTCAGGAATTTTAATGCAGACGGATTATGTTATCGATTATTCTGGAATATATTTCTCTTTTTATACAAGTGGCTGCCGCGGCAATTGCGATCAGCCTGTTTAAACGCACTAAGTTTAACTCTTCCTGGATACTGATTTCGATCGGTTTTTTGCTCATAGCGGTGTCGCGGGTATTTGAACTTTGGCCGACGATTTATCCCGAAATGGAAGATCAGATGCAAATTGTGCAGCGGTGGCTGGCATTTATCATATCGCTGGTATTGCTGACCGGTGTTTTCTATATTCGTAAGATTTTCCAGTTTATGCGCCGTCTGGATGAAATAAGAAGGGAGACGGAAAAACGGGTGCTGGCTGCAGTCATCCGGACTGAGGAACAGGAAAGACAGAGGTTTGCGAAAGAGCTGCACGACGGATTAGGACCTTTGCTGAGTGTGATTAAAATGCTGGTGTCGGGGCTGGACGGGAACAATCAAGACGGAGTGAACGATAGAATCAAGCAGAATCTCCGACAGGCCGTCGATGAAGCTGTCAGCGGGGTAAGGAATATCTCGGCCAACATCAGTCCGCATATCCTGAATAATTTCGGGCTTAAAGATGCCATTGAAGCGTTCATCAAACGGATGAGGCAGGGGGATGACTTTAAGATATGTTTTACGACCAATCTGGGAGAAGAGCGTTTCAGTTATAATGTGGAAGTGATTTTATACCGGGTGATCTGTGAATTAATCAATAACACCCTGAAACATGCTGCTGCGACAGGCATCACCATTGATTTGCAGCTGGAGGAAGGGGTGTTGTATCTGGAATATACCGACAACGGGATCGGGTTCGATGTCAACAGTGTTTCAAAATACGAGGGGATGGGATTAAACAATGTGCGCTACCGCCTGCAATCGGGAAACGGGGATATTGAAATTGTCAGCGAACGGGGAAAGGGAATGAGGGCCAATGCTTTCATTAAGGCCGGATAACCTTTTCCGGGTTTTTTGACATTTTCTGCTTTTTATTCTATCTTTGTTATCCGGTAATCAGAAGCAACGGACATGGAATGTAGAGCTTTAAAGAAAATCAAAATTTGTATTGTCGACGACCATAAGTTATTTCGGGAAGGTTTGAAATTACTGTTGTCTACGCAGGATTTTGTCCGTCAGATTTACGAAGCTTCTGACGGGAAAGAGTTTATCGAAAATCTTTTACTGATGGATTGTGATGTGGTGTTGATGGATATTGAGATGCCCGGGATGAATGGTATAGAAGCGACGGAGATGGCTTTGCGCTTGCGTCCGGGACTGAAAGTCATTGTTTTGTCGATGTATGGGGATGAACAATATTATTATAAAATGGTGGATGCCGGAGTGAAAGGATTCGTATTGAAAAGCTCGGGTATCGAAAAGGTGATCGAGGCCATTCATAAAGTGGCTGCCGGAGAAAATTATTTCTCTGAGGAATTGTTGATCCACATTTTGAATCATATGAGAGAAGGCAATAAGACGGATGCGGATGTGCCGGATAATGAGATTTCGGAACGGGAATTGGAAATTCTCTACCATGTTTGTCTGGGCCTTTCCAATCAGGAAATAGCCGATAAGCTTTTCATCAGTAAACGTACGGTCGATAAGCACCGGGCCAATTTGCTGAGTAAAACCGGTTGCCGGAATACTGCAGCTTTGGTGATGTATGCCATCAAGAATAAGATGATCAATGTGTAGGGAATGATGGTGGCAGAAGAAGCGGCCGTCCGTAGGGCGGCCGGGAAAAAAGGATAAATTTTTTATCGACGGATAGAATCATGGACGGGATGATTTTTGCTGCCGGGCTGGGTACCCGGTTGAGACCTCTCACCAACGACCGGCCCAAGGCTTTGGTAGAGTTGGGGGGAAAGCCTTTGTTGGCGCATGTAATCACAAAAATGAGGAATGCGGGGATTAAAAGAATAGTGATAAATGTACATCATTTTGCCGGTCTGATAGAAGCTTTCTTGAAGCAGGAATATGCTTCGGATCCCGATCTGATCCTGTCGGACGAAAGGGAGCTTTTGCTTGATACGGGAGGGGGATTGTTGAAGGCGCGTTCTTATTTTACTCCCGGAGCATCGGTATTGATCCATAATGTGGATATTTTTACGGAAGTCTGTTTGCAGCAAGTGATGGAATTGCATGAGCGGCGGCAGGACTATGCGACTCTTGTGACCTGTCCTGCTTCTCCGGGAAGAGGATTCCGCTTTAATGCTGCCGGCTGTTTGAGGGGATGGGAAAACAGCCTGACGGGTGAACAAAAAAAAGTCGGCGAAGATTTCGGGAATTCCCGGAATTATGGCTTTTGCGGTATCCATATCGTCAGCGCTGCTTTTTTGCAAAATATGACGGGTTCCGGGGTTTTTTCCATTGTAGACGAGTATTTGCGGCAAGCTGCCCGGTTTCCGGTGCGGATGTTTTTTTACAGCGGACCTTTCCTGGATCTCGGTACTCCTGAAGCTCTGGAACAGGCGGAAAGAAGTTACAGTTTCAGGTAGATTTGCGAACTCAGGGTATAACAATTAGTTAAAAAGACGTATAAACCATCAAAGTTTGATTGGTATGAGGAAATTTTTCAAATACATGGGGAAAACCGTCCTGGCAATCTTATTGTTGGTGATGCTCCTGGTGTCTTTGATTTATCTTCCTCCGGTGCAGCGGTTTGTAGTGAATAAGACGCTCGACTATGCCCGCAGTCATTGGGGACTTGTCGTCCGGGCGGAGCAATTCCGGTTGAAGTATCCGCTCGATCTGACCCTGAAGGAGGTATATGCCGGTCGGACTGAAACGGATACCTTGGCCGCTGTGGGTTCGCTTCATCTGAAAGTGGGACTGGGACAAATTTTCCGTCGGCGGTTGAGTGTCGATGAATTGGAGGTGCGGCGTATTCATCTCCGTCTTGCCGATGATTCTTCGGATATGGAGCTGAGGGTGTGTTTGCAGAAAGCGGCATTGCGGGTGCGGGAGGTGGACCTGAGGGAACATTTGGCCGAGGCGGAATTTATCCGTTTGAGTAGGGGGAACATATATCTGAAAACCGGAAAGCCTGGAGCAGATACTGCGACAGCTACCGTCCCTCTGGATTGGAAGTTTACGGTTGAGGATATCGGTTTGCAGCAGTTGAGCTACTGCATGAATGCGGAATCCTTGCCCTTTTTGGGGGCGGGTCTGGAGACGGGGCGGTTGGTGAAAGGGAAAGTCAGCCTGCAACAGCAATCAGTGGACGCCGATTCGTTATATATAAACGGAGCCTGGTGCAATTTCGTAACTGCCGGTGCCGATACCTTAAAAACAGAACAGCCGGAGGATACTTTGAGCTCCCTTCCCTGGACGGTACGGGCAGCGGCCTTGCAATTGGACAACGGAGCATTCAGTCTGGGAAATCAACAAGGGAAAACGGCGGAATTGCTGCTGTCCGGCATCGGAGTGAGGATGGACAGTGTATATAACCGGGGAACTGTGGTATGTGCCCGCTTAAAGGATTTAACCGCAACACAGGAGGGAGGGGCAGCTATCACTTCTATGCAGGCAGGGATTGTACTGGATTCGGCAGAAACGGCTTTGAACGGCTTTTTGCTCCGGACGGATAATAGTTGGTTGCAGGCTGACATCCATGCAGATACATCCATGCAGGAACTGTTGCAGCGTGAGCCTTTGTCGGTGGTGTTGAAGGGCAGGATCGACTTGCGGGATGTGCTTCCTTACTTTGCGGATATTCCGGAACAAATCCGCAACAGGGCGGTCGATCTGAATACGGTTTTGTCGGTTACCGGTAAAAGAATACAAATCGGACAACTGTTATTGTCCATGCCGGGAAATTTCAAATTGACGGGAAGCGGGAGTATTTCTTCTTATCGGGATCCCCGGAAAATGAAGGGTTCGTTGGCTTTGAGGGGAGAAATGCCGGACATCGCTTTTGCCCGTTATTATCTGGAGAAGGAGGGAATCGTTATACCCCGCAATCTCGATTTGCAGTTGAATTTGCAGGCCCGGAACGGGATATGGAGTTCTTTTCTGAGATTGTGTTGTAGTGAGGGATGTCTGTCTCTGGATGCAACCTATAATATGCAGCAGGAATCCTACGAGGCAGATCTTGCCCTAAATCATTTTCCGTTGAATCGTTTCCTGTCTGCCGATGCTGTGGGTATGGTTACGGCCGGTATACGTCTGGACGGCAGGGGATTGACCTGGTCCGGGGCAAGCGTTTCGCTCGGCGCTCATATCCGGGGATTGGAATTTCAGGGGTACGATTACCGCGATATCGCCTTGGAAGCAGCATTAAATCGCACAACTCTGAAAGGTTCTCTTATGAGTGGGGATCCGGCCATGCCTCTGGACCTGGTCTTTCATGGCGATTCGGTCGGAAAGGATTATAGGGCGGTGCTTGGCGGAAAACTCGGGGTTGCAGATCTGGAGAAATTGCATTTTGTAAAGGAACCCTTGCGGGCCGGAGCCGTGGTGGATATCGCTGCGACGCTCGGAAGTTCGTCCGATTATACGTTGCGGGCCAAATTTGATAGCCTGGAAATGACCGATGCCCGTAGAAAATATAATTTGCGCCGACTGGACCTGGAGATGTCCGGCGACTTGTCGAAAACTTCTTTGGCGGTGAACAGCGGGGACTTGAAGTTGCATTTCGAAACGGATACTTCTTTGAATGCTTTTATTGATAATGCCGGTAAGATCGGGGAGGTGTTGGGCGAGCAAATACGTGCCCGTAATATCGATATGGAAGTGGTGAGGTCGGATTTGTCTCCCTTCAGCTTGCAGATAGAAGGTGCACGTGACAATGCGGTGGCGGGATTTTTAAGGTCGAGAAATATCGGTTTTCAAAACATAAGGATAGACGTGATTTCGAGGAAACGTTCCGGAATACGTTTGGGGGTCACGGCGAATGCGCCTTATTTCGGATCGGTTCGCTTGGATTCTGTACAGCTCGGTGCCTGGCAAACCGGAAAAAGCCTGATGTATTCTGTTTCGGCCGGAAGTTCGTCGGAGGCCTGGAAGGGCTTGTTTAACGTAAATATCAACGGTAAGATGCAGGATGATAGGTTCCGGATGGAACTCAAGCAAAAAAATGCAGCAGGAGAGACGGGTTTTGATCTGGGATTGAATTTATTGTTTGGCGATACCACCATGACTGCCAGCTTCTTTCCGATTAACCCCATCCTGGGATATAGCCGCTGGATCGTCAATCCGGACAACCGGATTGTGATCGGGCCGCAGGGACGTATCAAGGCGAATCTGAGAATGGCATATCTCAACAAGCTGATCAATTTGCAGTCGCTGCCTGAGGAGAAGGGTATGCACGATCGGTTGCAAATAGAGATCGAAGGACTCGATTTGGCAGCTTTATCCCAGACCGTGCCTTTTATGCCGCAGGTCACGGGTGTGCTGAACACGGATTTGCACCTGTATTCCGTTGACAAAGTCATGGGAGCAGACGGAAGTATCGGTGTTGTAGAACTGGGCTATGAGCAGCAACGAATCGGTACGGTGGATCTGGGACTGCAATATACGGCAGGAAATAATTTTACTCAGCATGCCGTGGATTTTGAACTCCGGATAGACAGCATCCGCCGGGTGGTGGCAAGAGGAAATTTTGCGACCTCCGAGGAAAACCGCAATCTGATGATCGACATGAATATTCCCTCTTTGCCGTTATATCTTGCCAACGCATTTATGCCGGCGGATTTGATGAAGCTTACCGGCGATCTGAAGGGAAATGTCCGCTTCAGGGGTACACTGGATAAACCTGAAATTAACGGCAGTCTGGCTTTCGTGGATGGCAAGGCCGATGTGCTAATGCTGGGAACGGCCTTTAGGCTGGATACCACCGCGCTGCCTATCCGGCACGGGCAAATCGTTTTCAAAAAATATCGCTTTATTGCTCCGAACAACAGTGATATCGTGATGAACGGGGATATCACTCTGACTCCTTTCGACCGGATGAACATGAATCTGAGTGTAGAGGCAGCTGATTTCGAGTTGGTTAATGTGAAGAAAAATGATGTGTCACTCATTTACGGGAAAGCGTATGTGGACATCGATTCCCGGATTTCCGGTGCTTTTTCCGCTTTGAATGTGACGGGGAAGGTGAATTTGCTGAACCGTACGGGCATTACTTATACGTTGCGGAGTTCCGATCCTCAGCTGGTTGACAAGAGTGTCGATTTGGTCCGCTTTGTTTCCTTCCGGGACTCTACCCTGAACGAGGCGGACGATCTCACGAATCATATTGATCCCAGTAGTTTTGCTTTGCGTATGCTGATCGAGATAGGCGATCAGGTGCGTGTCGGTGTGGATCTTTCTGAAGACGGGGGTAACCATGTTGACATACAGGGAGGCGGCAATCTGATGTTGACGATGAATCCTGAAAGCGGTATGGTATTGTCCGGAAAATACCTCCTTTCTGGAGGAACAGTCGTATACAATGTCCCGATCGTGGGAAAAAAGGAGTTTTCCATCCGCAATGGCAGTTATGTCGAATGGACGGGAAATGTGGCGAATCCGATTCTGAACATCTCCGCCTCCGAGTCGGTGAAAGCAAACGTAGACGAAGGTGAACAGACGCGGCAGGTGACTTTCGAGTCCATTATCCGGATACAGAACACCTTGACGAGGCCCGGCATTACTTTTGATTTATCCGCACCCAACGATATGGTCATTCAGAATCAGCTGGCTACTTTTTCACAGGAAGAACGCACCCGTCAGGCACTGAATTTGTTGATCTATAATACGTATACGGCTCCGGGAGCGGCCAAGTCGGGAAATAGCGGCAATATGGCCAATAATGCCATATACAGCTTTGTGGAGAACGAATTGAATAAATACACACAGAAAGCCGGACTGACAGTTGGTTTCGATTCACATAATACGGATGAGAATACCATGCGTACGGATGTCACGTATCAGTTTTCCCGTCAATTGTTCAACGACAGAATCCGGGTGAAAATCGGAGGACGTATATCGACGGATGCAAATGTCAATCAAGGCGATGGCTTGCAGGATAATTTAGTGGATGATATTTCCATCGAATATGTGTTGACCCGAAAGAGAAACTTATATGTAAAGGTTTTCCGGCATTCCAATTACGAAAGCGTGCTCGACGGAGAGGTAACGCAAACGGGTGCCGGTATTGTCTGGAGAAGGAATTTCCGCAAGTTCAAAGATTTGTTTAAAAATAAAAACAGAGAAGAGCGCAAGGCTGACGAGTTGAGGAAGGCGCGTTTAAATTCAAAGAGCAATGAATAAAAGCAAAACCAACGGTTGGGGGATACGAACGAAAAGAATCGTCCAGATGTTTTCCTGGTTTCGCATGCTTGGGTGTGCCGGGCTTGTCGGGGGATATCTTTTGTTCTTTTCAGCCTGTTCCACCACCCGGAAACTGGCGGAGGGAGAAGTGCTTTATGTCGGGGTAAAAGAGATGAAAATAGAAGCCCCGGCCAAGGTGAAACTCAACAGCACCCAAAGCTCTGCGGCTACCGGTCCGCTTTCGGTGAAACCCAACAATCCGTTGTATTCTCCTTATGTGCGAACTCCTTTTCCTGTCGGTCTGTGGGTATATAACTGGAATATCCGGAAAGAAAAAGGCTTTAAATGGTGGCTGTACCGTAAATTGGCCAAAAAGCCGGTTCTTATTTCCGATGTACAGCCTGAATTGCGCTTGAAAATGGTCGGGAATGCCATGAATGATTTCGGTTTTTATGGAACGACTTCGGAATATGAGGTGATTCCCAAGAAGCATAATCCTAAAAAAGCCCGGATCAATTACCGGGTAAACCTGCCGGTTCCTTTACGGTATGGTTCCGTTGAATTGTGGGGATGGAAACCCGCCATGGACAGTATTGTTCGTCCTTTCATGCGTTATTCCGAACTGAAGACGGGGGAACAGTATGATGTAAACCTTATGGAGGAGGAACGTCAGCGCCTATCCAACCGTTTGCGCAACAGGGGCTACTATTTTTTCCAGCCTGATTATATAGAGTTTTTGGTGGATACCACCGCGCAGTCTAAAGTAGCCGATGTCCGGATCGGGCTGAAGCAAGGCATTCCTGCTAATGCTTTAGAGCCTTATCATATCCGGAATGTCAGTGTGCTCTTGTCGAGGGACGACGGCAGCCAGCAGATGGATTCCCTGATGCTCGACAGCGTAAAAATACGGTATGAGCAGCCCGTTACCCTGAAACCCAATGTATTGATGCGTGCGGTGAAAGTGCGGCCCGGGCAGCTTTATTCTGCCATGCGGCAAAGTCGCACCCAGGCCAATTTTGTACAGTTGGGGGTGTTTAAATTTGCCAACATGAGCATTACGGCTCCCGACTCGGTCAAACAAAAGGTGCTGGACATGCAGATCAGCGGTGATTTTGCCTTGCCTATCGAAACGGAAGTGGAACTCGACGTGTCTTCCAAATCGAATAATTTGCTGGGACCGGGGCTGACGTTGGGGATAACCAACCGGAATATGTTCCGGAGGGCTGAGACTTTCGGAGTACGGCTGACCGGTTCCTATGAGTGGCAAATCGGAGGAAATAAGGCGGCAACAGGAAATTCGGGACTGATCAATTCTTATGAGTTGGGGGTGAACTTTAGTTTGTCAGTTCCCCGCTTGCTGGTGCCCAAACTTTTGCAATCCGGACGGGACCGCAGAGAACAGACTCAGTTTCAGGTGGGAACGGATTTATTGAACCGGCACAATTATTTCCGGATGATTTCGTTTTGGGGAAGTGCGACCTATGATTTTAATTCTTCTTTTCGCAATTATCATTCGATTGTACCGTTTAAGCTGAACTATACCTACCTTTTGAGAACTTCCCAGGCTTTTGATTCGGTAACGATGCGGAATCCGGCAGTCGCCCAGAGTTTCCGCAATCAGTTCATACCGTCCATGTCCTATACCTATACGTATGACCGGGCAGCAACTTACAGAAATCCGAACCGTTTGTACTGGCAGACTTCGCTTACCCAGGCAGGCAATATCATAGCCGGAGTGCAGTATCTGACCGGTAATCACCAAGGAGAGGGGAAACAGATTCTGAGAAACCGTTATTCTCAATTTCTCAAGCTGACGTCTGAACTGATCGGTTATAAAACGGTGGACGCTAAAAATCAACTAGCCATGCGGATCATGGGAGGTATCGGATATGCTTACGGCAATTCGAAGGTCATGCCTTATAGTGAACAGTTTTACATCGGGGGAGCGAATAGTATCCGCGCATTTCATATCCGGTCCATCGGTCCGGGAAGCTATCATCCCGTTGAAACCCGTTATTCTTATCTGGATCAGACAGGGGATATCAAATTGGAGGGAAACATCGAATACCGCTTTACCATTTACGAACAGCTTAAGGGAGCCTTGTTTCTGGATGGTGGAAACGTCTGGTTATTAAAGAAAGAGGAACAGCGGCCCGGCGGGAAATTCCGTTTGAAGACTCTGCCTAAGGAGATTGCCCTGGGGACGGGATTGGGAGTGCGTTACGACTTTTCATACATCATTATCCGCGCCGATTTGGGAATACCGATTCACGCTCCCTATAGTACGGGCAAGTCTGGTTATTATAACATCACCGGAAGTTTTTGGAAAGGATTGGTGTTGAACCTGGCGATCGGGTATCCGTTTTAGAAGCCGGAAAACGGTTGAAAGAGCAAAGTATAACATCCGGCTATCTCTTTTTGAAGCATTTTAACGGGATAGTAATGTGATCTGTACCGGACTCGAAAAGTAGAATGTACAAAAAACAGAAACTGTGCCGTAAACCTGAATTACGACACAGCTTTTCATTTACAACTCTCCGTGGAGAGTTTCTTTGTGAGCGGAAAACGGGACTCAAACCCGCGACCCCCAGCTTGGAAGGCTAGTGCTCTATCGACTGAGCTATTTCCGCAAGATATGAATCATCAGTTGCAAAAGACAACCGCGATTCGAAATTTGTGGGCAGTGATGGATTCGAACCACCGAAGGCTACGCCAGCTGAGTTACAGTCAGCCCCATTTGGCCACTCTG
>CAZMAE010000062.1:0-2996 GCA_964564205.1 uncultured Odoribacter sp.
ATTATTACAACCGCTTGATTGTGGCTCGTCCCGGAGAAGACTGTTTGTATTACGATAAACGGCATTGTTTCAGGATGGGCGGAGAGAACGAGCATTTTTCGGCAGGCTGCCGGCGGTTGATTTTTGATTTCCGGGGAGTGAGGATAAGCACTTTTATCTGTTACGACTTGCGTTTTCCGGTTTGGAGCCGGAATACCGGGGAATATGATCTGGCGGTGTATGTCGCTAATTGGCCGGAATCCAGACGGGAAGTGTGGAAAACCTTGTTGAAAGCCAGAGCTATTGAAAATCAGTCGTTTGTTGCGGGAGTAAATTGCGTAGGGACGGACGGTAACGGTATACGCTATGCCGGCGACTCTTTGGTGGTGGATGCCAGAGGCTGTATTTTGAAGGTTGGGCAGGAGTACCGGGAGGAAATACTGACGGTGGATTGCGACATTGCTGCTTTACACGATTTCCGCCGGAAGTTTGCTGTGTTGGAAGACAGGGATAGGTTTGATATACCGATGTGACTGTACTTTATTGTAATGGTATATAAATTTTTATACCTTTGCGGATGTTTGCCGGATCGGTGTGGCTGGTGAAATGAAAGGCAAAGATTTCCCGTTTTTTGTTGAAAACATTAATTTATAAACGTATATGAAATATTTATTACTCACATTTATCGGAGTAGCTATGATGTATGGCTCAGTGGCACAGGACAAGGTGCTGACGATGGAAGACGCAGTACTCGGTTATCATCTCTATCCCAAGAATATGTATATTCAGTGGCAGGGGGATCGGAACATAATCACGTATACCGAAGGACCCGATTTACTGGGAGAGACGGTTGAAGGAGAGAAAAAGACATTGATGACGGTGGATGAACTGAATCGGATCCTGAAAGCCGATTTAAAAGGCTGGCCGCAATATAGCTGGAAGGATGCCAAAACCTTGGTGATCATGAGGCGAGGGAAAATATGGGAGATAGACGTTGAAGAGAAAGCTTTGAACGCTAGCTTTGCTATTGCCCGGGGGGCTCAGCATGTGACTCCTAACGGAAAGGATCTGGTGGCCTATACGAAGGGAAACAATTTGTATTATGCCGATGCCAATGGAAATGAGTTTGCAGTGACCCGAGATGAAGATCCGAATATGGTGAACGGACAAACTGTGAGCCGGAATGAGTTTGGCATCAGTGGAGGGATTTTTTGGTCGCCGGATGGGAAAAAACTGGCTTTTTACCGGAAGGATGAAAGTGAAGTGGGGACTTTCCCATTGTTGGACATCAACAGCCGTATGGGTTCTCTGCGCGAAATTAAATATCCGATGGCAGGAATGAAGTCGGAACAGGTGAGCCTTGGAGTGTACGATGTGGCCTCTGGACGTACGGTTTTTATGGATGTTACGGATTTCGGAAGAGAGCAGTATCTGACCAATATCGCCTGGGGACCGGCATCGGATTTTATTTACATCCAGGTGTTGAACCGGGCGCAGAAATATATGCGTCTGAATCAATATTGTGCAAAGACCGGGAAATTTGTAAAGACTTTGCTGGAGGAACAGAATGAAAAATACGTGGAACCATTGACGCCCATCGTGTTCCTGAAAAACGACCCGTCGAAATTTATTTACCGCACGAACAACCGGGACGGTTATTTTAATCTGTATCTGGTGGATGCCGCTGATGGTAGAATATTGAAACGGATTACGCCTGTCGATGCGGATGTGGAACTGGCAGGACAGGATGGGAAAAATGTATATTACACTTCTGCTGAGGTGAGTCCGGTGGAAAATCATCTTTTTAAAGTGGAGCTGAAATCCGGTAAGAAAACCCGTTTGACAAAAGAGGAAGGCTGGCATCAGGTGAATATGAGCGGAGACATGAACTACTTTGTGGATAATTACAGCAGTCTGAATGTGCCGCGTGTGATCCTGTTGACAGACAATAACGGTAAGGTGCGGAAGGAATTGCTCAAAGCTGAAAATCCCACGAAGGACTATAATTTCGGTGAAATCACTTTAGGGACGGTAAAATCTGCCGATGGGAAGTTTAATAACTATTATCGCCTGATCAAACCGATGAATTTTGATCCTGTTAAGAAATATCCTACCATCGTATATGTTTACGGAGGTCCTCATTCACAAATGGTGAAAAATACCTGGCTGGCCGAATTGCGCCGTTGGGAAATGTATATGGCTCAACATGGATATGTCGTTTTTGTTATGGATAACCGGGGTACTTCGAATCAGGGAGCTGAGTTCGAGAAGGCTATACATGGTCAGTGCGGGCAAGCGGAAATGGCCGATCAGATGGAAGGCATTAAATTCCTGAAATCCCTGCCTTATGTCGATGCAGACCGGATTGGGGTGCACGGTTGGAGTTACGGAGGTTTTATGACTATTTCTTTAATCACCAATCATCCGGAGGTGTTCAAGGTGGCGGTGGCCGGAGGTCCGGTGATCGACTGGAAATGGTATGAGGTGATGTATGGTGAACGCTATATGGATTCTCCGCATACCAATGCGGAAGGTTATGCCAAAACAAGCCTGATCACCAAGGCCAGGGACCTGAAGGGAAAATTGCTGATTTGTCAGGGGGCAATCGATAATACGGTCGTGTGGGAACATAGCCTGAGCTTTATCCGTGAATGTATTAAAAACAATATACAGGTCGATTATTTCCCGTATCCCTGTGCCGAGCATAATGTGATGGGAAGAGACCGTATTCATTTGATGCAGAAAGTGACCGATTATTTTGAGGATTATCTGAAATAAGTCCTGAATATCAGCCACAAATTCCGAAAGGGGAGTGTGGTTCCTCTGAAAGAAAGCCCGTCGCCGTTTGGCAGCGGGCTTTCTCAATTCGCAGGGCTCCGTCAACCTTAAAAAATTTGATACTGACTGTGGCTTTATTATCTTTGCAGCCGTAAACTTAAGCAACGGAGAATATGCGTATCGATATATTGAGTGTGGTCCCGGAATTGTTGGTCAGTCCTCTGAATCATTCTATTATT
>CAZMAE010000063.1:0-20499 GCA_964564205.1 uncultured Odoribacter sp.
CGTTCCGGTCCGTGACAGCCGTTTTCCGCCTACTTTGCAGGCTTCGCTTGCCATGGTATCCTGTTTTTCCCCGTTTTTAAGAGTGGATACGGGTGGAAACGGGCTTCAAGGCATGGCCACGAAAGCGGGGACGGCAAGATACGGCGTTTCCGCGTTGTTTTCTCAGTAAAAGAAGCCGGAAACGCTGTTTCCAGCGTGTCTCCGTTCGAAAAGAAGCTAGAAACAGCGTTTCCAGCGTGTCTGAGTGCTGGTTGGGGCTAGAAACAGTGTTTCTTGCATGTCTGAGTGTCGGTTGGAGCTAGAAACAATGTTTCTTGCATGTCTGAGCGCTGGTTGGGGCTAGAAACGGTGTTTCTTGCATGTCTGAGCACTGGTTGGAGCTGGAAACCGTGTTTCTTGTTTGTCTGAGTGCTGGTTGGGGCTAGAAACGGTGTTTCTTGCGTGGTTTGCCCTGGGTTCAGGGGCGCAACGGGCGATTCCTGCGCTTCGGAGTGATCCGCCGGGGAGAGGAATGCCGTTTACCAGACGCTTTCTATCGGGTTGGAAGAGAAATCTCCTCATGCTTTGTCCAAACCGGACAACTTATCATCAGTCGCGCCATACACTCTCCATGCTGCCTAAATCAAAATCCTTCAGTACCCCAAATGCTGCATCATCCGGATGTCCCTCCATGCTAAATTTTGATGCGGTTGCCCTGCACATGCCCTTCCGGCTATAGAAATATTGAAAATAATTTACTATTTTCGTCCGCACGAAACTGAGAAAAAGCTGAAATGAGATATATAGGACTTATTATCACTATTTTACTCCTCCTGTCCTGTAAGCAGGATAAAAATGTGGAACAACCTATTGCACAGGTTTTCGAGAGTTCTCTGTATTTATCGGAAATATCTGATTTCATTCCCAAAGGCACTTCCCGGGAAGACAGCATCATCATGTCCCGGAACTACATAAAAAATTGGGTGACCCAGAAATTACTCCTGCATAAAGCCATAGAAAACCTTTCTGGCGAAGAAGCACAGATCCAAAAACAAGTGGAAGATTACAGAACCACCCTGCTGATCCATCAATATAAGCAAAAAATGATAGAGCAACGCCTCATGAGAAATATCAGTGACAACGAAATAGAAAGCTACTACGAGGAACACAAAAATAACTTTGTATTGGTTACTCCTATCGTTAAGTCGGTATTCTTTATTTTACCTAAAAATGCTCCTAATCTGAAGAAGGTAAAAAAATGGTTTAAATCCGATCAGGAAGAAGACCAGGAAAGCCTCGAAGACTATTGCCTGACCCATGCACGGAAATACGACAAATTTGAAAACAAATGGATTGAAGCCAAATATCTGCTCAATCTTGTTCCGGGCGATTTCAGCAACCTGGAACAAGCCATCCTGACCCAGAAAAACATCGAAAGAGAAGACGATGATAATTATTACTTTTTAAAAATCAATGACCTGAGGATAGATCAGACCATCGCCCCCATTGAATATGTCCGGGAGGAAATCATTATGATCCTGAAAAATAAAAAGAAACTGCAATTTGAAAACGAACTGGAAAAGCAAATCAATGAAGAAGGATTACGGAAAAAGTATGTGAAAATTTACTAAACTTCCGTGCCCCTTTCGCTGTTTTAAATAAAAATCGTAGATTAGAGGGCTCAAAAAGAGCTCCTGATGAAATAAAAATCATAAAATTAATGATATGAAAAAGTATCTGTTATTACTTATTTTATTTACCTGTACGGATTACCTTTTTGCCCAAAAAAATGTTGTCGATAAAATCGTTGCCGTGGTAGGCGAAGAAATCATATTAAAATCGGATATTGAAAATGCCTTTTTACAGGAACAAGGCAGAGGACTGATTTCTTCCTCCTCCGATTTTAAATCCGAATTGCTTGAACAGCAATTAATACAAAAATTACTGATGGCACAGGCGCAGATAGACAGTATCTCGGTTTCGGAAGAGGAAGTCGAAAATGCTTTGTCCGGTCAGATAGACTACTTCATCAGCAATATCGGTTCACAGGAGCGGTTGGAGAAATATTTCGGCAAATCCCTGCAAGAGATCAAGGATGACATGCGTAGCCCCATGCGTGAAAAATTGATTACTGAACAAATGCAGCAGAAAATTGTGGAAAAAATCAGAACCACTCCTTCTGAAATCCGGAATTACTTTAAAAAAATACCGAAAGACAGCTTGCCGGATATGCCGGACCGTTTTGAATTGCAACAAATCGTACTTCAACCCAATATCAGCGATGCAGAAAAAGAGCGCGTAAGGGAACAATTACGGGAATTCAGAGATAAAATTCTGAAAGGCGAAGAGAGTTTCAACACCCTGGCCGTATTCTATTCCGAAGATAAGGAATCCGCAATCCGGGGAGGCGAATTGGGCTATTACAGCCGGAATTCCTTAGACCCTGCTTTTGCAGAAGCGGCTTTCAATCTGAAACCCGGTAAAATTTCCAAGATTGTAGAATCGGAATTCGGCTTCCACATCATTCAATTAATAGACCGGCAAGGAGATAAAATCAATGTGCGCCACATTCTGCTTCAGCCTAAAGTGTCGGAGGAAGAAAAAGAAGAAGCCCTGCAGCGGTTAGATACCATACGTCAATACGTCGCGAACGGTAAAATGACTTTCGAGGAAGCTGCTTATTATTTTTCCAGTGACAAGAAGACCAGAAACAACGGAGGATTATTTGCAGATCCCCTGACTTCGGAAGCCCGCATTGCCCGGGCAGATATACCCGCCGAAATGGCCCGCGAAGTCAACCGTCTTAAAACAGGCGAAATCTCCGAACCTTTCGTCAGTTGGACCCAGGGAAAAGAGGAATATAAAATAGTAAAGGTCAAGGCTTTCTACCCGAAACACAAAGCCAACCTGGATGATGACTGGCAGAATTTCGAATTGCAACTCACCCGGGAAAAACAAATGGAAAAGCTGGAAAAATGGATTAAAGAAAAACAATCCACCACCTACATACACATCGATGAAAACTACCGGAATGCAAAATTCAGATACGACGGATGGATAAAATAAATAGTGATGAACAAATTTACTTTACTCTTCTTCCTAAGTATTTTAGTCTGTCCGGCATGGGCCCAACAAAAGGCAGTCATTCTGATCAAACACTCCGATTTCTTCTATCCTTCCACAGTAAAGGGAAGTTACAACAGATTAATCGGGAATGTCAAACTGGAACACCAGGACTTATTCATGACCTGTGACAGTTTGTACCAATATGCAGACAGCAATTACATAGAGGCATTCGGTCAGGTGCATGTTGTACAAAATGATACCCTGAACCTTTGGGGCGATTTTATGACCTATAACGGGAATACCGAAGAAGCCAAAGTCAGGAATAATGTGATCATGCAAGATCCGCAAATCACGTTGACCACGAACTTCCTGGATTATAACGCTGCCGACAGAATCGGACATTATTTCAACGGTGGAACGATTAAAGACAGCATAAATACATTGATTAGCGACATCGGTTACTATTTCGTTCCCATCAACGAAATGTTTTTCAAAGACAGCGTAAAGGTCTACACCCCGGACTACACCATGTATTCCGATACATTGAAATACCAAACGGAAATCAAAACCATCACCATCCTGGGGCCAACTTACATCTATGGGGATAACCGTACCCTGTATTCCGAAAATGGCTGGTACAGCTCCATCACTTCCCATGCGGAATTATATAAAAATAATAAGCTCACCTACAACAGCTACCGGGGAAGTGCAGATACCATTGTCATCGACAGCGTGACCAACATCGCCGTCATGAAACAAAATATCCATCTATACGACACGGTCAATAATGTTATTGTCGGAGGAAACTATGGGGAACTACTGAAAAACAACGACTATGCTTTCGTCACACAAAGGGCTTTGCTGACCCTCGTCGGGCAGGCTGATTCCCTGTTTATTCATGGAGATACCCTGTCGATCAGCAAAGATACGGCCGACAACAACATTATGAAAGCATACCACCATACGAAATTTTACAGTCAGGATCTTCAGGGAGTATGCGACAGTATGGTATTTCCGACCATAGATTCCACCGTCTACCTCTTTAAATCCCCTATCGTTTGGGCAAGTGGAAATCAGTTGACAGGTACAGATATCGACATGCATCTGAGAAATAATCAGGTCGATCAGTTCCGTTTGAACAACAAAGCAATGATTGTCAACCAGGCAGATTCTACCATGTATATCCTTCTTCCGGGACAAGACACCATATTCAACCAAATCAAGGGAAAGGATATGATCGGCTATGTGATCAATAATGAATTGAAGCGCGTTGATGTAAACGGAAATGGTGAAGTCATTTATTATCCCGACGACAAAGGAGTGATCATCGGACTCAACAAAACCATCAGTTCGAATATCAGAATTCATCTGGAGCAAAAGAAAGTAAAGGAAATTATATTCATCAATAAACCGGAAGGACAATTAAATCCGCTGTTTATGGTGGAAGAAAAAGACCGTTTACTAAAAGATTTTCAATGGCATATTCAGAGGAAGCCATTAAAAAAAGAAGACATCTACAAGAAATAACCGGAAGAAACCGGTTTCTGCAAAAAAAACGTTCAAAATCCTATGTCGGTTTTGAACGTTTTTTTGCAGAAATTTAAGGAAGAGATGATCCGTGAAAACGGTATTTCATCTCCGGTCTCGTTCTCATCAGTTCATTCCTGAAAAGTAAACCGAATAACGGTTCCAGAAATCCTCATTAACTTTGATATCCTCGTAATACATTCTCCCTTCGATGGCTACCGGATTTTGGGTTTCCACCCGGGTAGTGATGTATTCCATCTCTCCCTTCACCTCTTTTCCTTTTTCCTCATAGGTATATTCAATAGTTGCTCCACTCAGAAAATAAGGAGAATTACCAATTTTCTTATAGGCCGTAGTTATCGTCATGGCAACATCGCTTTTGGGAGTCTCGCCCACCGTAATCAGATTCCGTCCCAGAGCATTAAAATCCTTGGAAGTGATATGAACGACATTTTTTAACACCGCGAAATTTTTCAGATTTACATATATTTCTCCGGAATAGGTTTTCACTCCGGCATCTCCGGTCGTGGACAAAGCCGGACGATCCGCCGTATAAGAGATGATTTGCACGGAATCCCCTTCATAAACCATCTTCCCTTTGTTTTTCAGTTTATAATCCCGCGAATTGACCACATCCAGCACATTACGGGTGTTCCGGACAACGTCCGCCGTTAAAATATCATCCAGGCAAGTTAATCCATCCAACACGGAAACCGGTTCTTGATTGCGGCGAACCTCGTTGAATCTATAATGGATTGCTTTGAAAGCACTGGCGACATCTTTCCGGTGATATCCCTGAGCGTCATAGATCAGCACTGTAGCTTCCTTCAATTTATCCTGAGCATCTGTCCGAATGCCGTATTTAAAATACCCTTCATAATTATAGGGTTGATCTATATAATTCCGGCCAATATTATTCACCACATTCTGCAACATCTTTTTATAAACCAGCAATTGTCCGTAGACGTCCACTTCTCCGATGCCATAAGTCACTGGTTTCAATTTTATAACCAGATCCGGCTTACCGGTGGCTTCATATATCTTCATCTCAGCAGGGCCATACCCTACGGCCGATACCCTGATTTTATGCGTAGCATACCGGTCCGGAACTGTCAGTTCAAAATATCCTTCCATATCTGATGCCACCCCTGCTACAGTTCCCAACAAACCAAGATTGGCAAAAGCCACCGGTTCTCCGGTCTTGGCATCTACAATTTTCCCTTTTACTATGATTTTGCTGTCTTCCTGAGCATTTGCCGACACCCAAAATCCAACCAACAGCAACAACAGTGAAATCATTTTTTTACTCATAGTCATTCTTACTTTTTTGTAATTCAATCCGGTTTTACGTTACGTTTCTGTTTTATTTGCTATATTTGCCCCAAAGTAAGCAATTATAATGCTTAAAACCAAAATGTGTCCATAAATAATTAGAGTTGCACGATATGAGAAAGACTGTATTGTATGCCGGAGGATTCATTATTATTTCCGCCTTATTAGGCTCTTGTGTATCCAAGAAAAAATATGAAGATTTAGCCAGGGCAAAACGGGAGGTAGATCGGAATCTGCTGGATATCAAGCGGGAGAAAAGTCAACTTGAGCAAGATTTAAAATTAGCCAAAGATGATTTCAATACCATCCGCTATAAACTGACGGAAAATAATGCAGCCAAAGACAAAACCATCGATCAGCTATACAACAAGCTTCGTTCTTTGGAAAGCAAACAGGTGGAATTGAAGTCCGAATTAAGCAATGTAGCCGAACAAATCAAAACCACCACGCAATCTTCGGGCGAACAAATCGCCATGCTGGAAAACAGTTTGCAAAGAGTGACGGCCGACCGGGATCATATAAAGAAACAATTGACAGCGATTCAAACCCGGCTGGAATTTGAAAACCGTCAGCTCAAAGCAGAATTGGAAACAGCAAGTACCCAAGCCCATGCGAAAGAGAGCGAAATCGCCAAACTAAAAGCCAGCCAGGACGAATTGAATAAAAAATTGAATTGGATCCGTAAAACAAAAACAGAAGCCGATGCTGAAATCAAGAAATTAACCAATCAAGTAAATCTCTTGAAAAAAGAGCTGGAAAAGAAATAAAATGCTATACCTTGCAGCCGGATTGACAGGGCTTCTGATTTTAGTTGCCCTGTTTACATATATAGGCAAAAGAAAGGGCCGGGAACAGGAAGAGGAAGAGATCGTCGCTCCTCCGGCAGAATGTTGCGGAGCTCATGCCGTTTGCGAAAAAGGGTTGAAAAAAGCCGATTCTCACATCGACTATTTCGACGATGAAGAATTAGACGCCTACCGGAAAATACCGGCGGAAGCCTATACCGACGAACAGATAGAAGAATTCCGTGAAATCCTCTATTCGCTTCGCCGTGAAGAAGTGGAAGACTGGTTGATCAGCCTCGAAAAGCGGGAAATCAATCTTCCGCTTATTCTTCGTCAGGAGGCTATTGAAATGTGTTGATGCCTTCCACCTCAATGTCTTTTAAAGACTTCCCTTCCTATCCGGCATTCCAGACACCGGTGTGCCTCGCAATATTCCCGGCTCAATTCAAGAACAGCCTGTGTCTGCAGTGCGGATTCCATAGCCACCCCCAGTTCCTTCCAAGTGCGGACGAAACGATTTTCTTCCGGTTTGCAGGTTTCCAGCCAACTTATGGCTTTTTCCTGATATTTTTCATTCCCCGTCTTCTTTCCGTACATAAATAAAAAAGGCACCACGGCGTTGATCAGTAAAATTTTCCAGGTCTGTATCCCCGGCTTGCGTACTTTCACCGCAGAGATATCCCCAAAACGGTAATGCGTTTCCCAATAGCCGGATACCCGCCTCTGAAACAAACAAGCGAAGTCATCCAGACGTTCCATTTTCAGTATGCTGTCCACCAGATGCTCTCTTCCTCGCAGAAACGAGGCCAGCAATGCAATCCGGAAAGTAGGAAAAGCGTTGGGACGTACCCGCATGAACTTCCACCGGGCTGGCGGCATCACAGCAAGCCGATGTTTATTTTTCAGGTACTCGAATTCTTTCTTCAATTCCTCGGCATAATCATCCTCCCCAGCCTGTTCCAATAATCCCGAACAGCCGAATAGCAATGCTTCCAGCAATATTTGCCGGTCTGCATAGCGCAACAGCAGCCGGTAAGGCAACATCAGTGCCAGCTGATAAAAAGATTCTGCATTGACATTCCCGCTCCAATACTTACACATCAGTCTGTAAAAACATTCCTCCCAGTCATTTTGGGTCAATTCCAGCATCGTATTGATTTCCCTGCATTTCCTTTCCAATCTTTCGATGGCCAAAGACTGTAAAGCCATCTGTACAAAACCGGCATCGATGTCCCCGATATGCTTACGGCATGCAGGAGTGTTTGTCTGCCTCAACAAATAAAGGTATTCCCGGTAGATGTCATCCGCAAAATCCATTACGATCGTGTCCACTTCGTTCCCCTGACTGTTGAAAATTTTCACATCCGCTTTCCTTACCACCGACAGAATTACATTATCATAGGCCGGATCGGCTTCATGGCCATGCCGGTACCAGTCACTGTTGTGAACATGAATTTCCACATTCCCGGCCAACTCGATCTCACCGATACGGATCCGCGCATTGAAAAAGTCCGGACCGGCATCCCGGTTCAAACGTCCGGGAGAAAGGATTTCCGCTTCTTGTCCTGAGACAGTGATGAATTTCCTGCTTCTGAACAAGGTGTTAGCCCAGATATATTGCAAGAATTCCTCCTTCATGATTTTGTGATTAGGTTTACAATGATAAGTTAAAAATTGAAAACAAACAAATAAAAGCCCCTGAATTTTAGCTTTTACATTTTATCATTTCCCTTAAATTATACTACCTTTGCGGAATTCAGGTTATAAATTCATAAAAAATAATACACGGAAATTATGCAAGAAAACACTTTCGTCCGGGACAAGAAAGACAAAATGCTGCTGATCATCATCGGCAGTCTGTCTGTCGTCCTGATTTTATTATTTATCTTCTTTTTAATAGAACGCTCACAGAACAAAGAACATATAGCCGCCATTCATCAGGAAAAAGAGATATTGGAACAAGAACTGACCGCTCTCAGCCATAACTATGACGACCTGAAAACCAGCAACGACACCTTAAACGAAAAACTGCTGCAGGAACAGGAAAAAATCGCAACTCTGCTGAGACAGATGAAGAAATTCAGAGATAATTCGTATGCGGAAATCAACCGTTATAAGCGGGAAATCGGAACCTTAAAAACGGTATTACGTAGTTATGTAGTACAGATTGATTCTTTGAACCAGTTAAATCTCAAGCTGGCACAAGAAAATACCGAAGTCCGAAAACAAATGAACTGGGTTCGTGAACGCAATCAGAAACTGGAAAATCAGCAAAAAGACATGAAAGAAGTGATTGCCCGCGCCAGCGCCTTGAAAACAGAAAACTTTACGGTATATCCAGTGAACAAGAAAGACCGGGAAACCAACTGGACAAAATGTTTCAATCTGAAAGCTGAATTTGTCGTCACAAAGAATGTTACGGCCAAACGGGGAGAACGAACCATCTATCTCCGCTTAAAAAGGCCGGACGATAAAGTAATCGCTTTCAGCAACAAGTCGTTTTTCAAATATCAGAACGTATCTCTGACCTATTCAGCCAAGAGAGAAATCACCTACGAAGGTGATCGTCTTGAAATGGCCATCTACTGGCCGAACGACGGCAGCCTGGTCAAAGGAAAATATACGGCTGAACTTTTTTGCGATAATGAAATCATAGGAACAACGGAATTTTTTCTAAAATAATTAACAGCAGATTATGACAGATATTGAAATTGCCAGCAACGTTACATTAAAACCCATCACTCAGATAGCCTCCAAATTGGGTATCGACCCGGAAACGATCGAACTTTACGGCAAATATAAAGCAAAACTTCCGTTAAGTCTGATCAATCCCCTTCGTATGAAGGGAAAACACCTGATATTGGTATCGGCCATCTCTCCCACTCCTGCGGGAGAAGGCAAAACTACCGTTTCCATCGGATTGTCGGAAGGCCTGAACCGCATAGGAAAAAAGACGGTTGTCGTACTCCGGGAACCTTCGTTAGGTCCGGTTTTCGGCATCAAGGGTGGAGCCACAGGAGGAGGATATTCCCAGGTATTGCCGATGGAAGACATCAACTTACACTTTACAGGAGACTTCAACGCTATTGAGAAAGCCCATAATCTTCTGGCAGCCCTGATCGACAACAATGTTCAAAGCAAAACCTCCTCGATAGGCCTGGATCCCCGGACAGTGACCTGGAAACGGGTGATGGACATGAACGACCGTTCCTTGAGACATATCATCGTAGGACTAGGCGGCACCACATCCGGCGTTCCCAGAGAGACCGGTTTTGATATCACCGCAGCCTCGGAGATCATGGCCATCCTTTGTCTGGCAGAAAGCTTCAACGACTTGAAAGAGCGGTTAGGCAACATCTTTATCGGTTACACATACGGGAAAAAACCGGTTTATGCTCGCGACCTGAAAGCCAACGGCGCCATGGCAGCTTTATTGAAAGACGCGATCAAGCCCAATCTGGTACAGACCATCGAAGGAAATCCTGCCATTATACACGGAGGCCCCTTTGCCAATATAGCTCAGGGAACCAATTCCATCCTGGCAACCCAAATGGGACTTTCGCTTGCGGATTATGTGGTAACAGAAGCCGGGTTCGGTTTCGACCTGGGAGCTGAAAAGTTCTTCGACATCAAATGCGTTAAAGCAGGATTGAATCCCAGTGCGGTTGTGTTGGTTGCTACAGTCAGAGCCTTGAAATACCATGGCGGAGTAAAGGTGGAAAATCTCAAAGAAGAAAATACCGAAGCGCTTAGAAAAGGCATAGAAAATCTGGAGAAGCATGTCGAAAACATGAAAAAATTCAATATATGCCCTATTGTAGCTGTGAATAAATTCGTATCGGACACGGATGCGGAAATCCGGATCATCACGGACAAATGCCGGGAACTCGGTGTTCCGATGGAAGTAGCCGAAGTCTGGGCAAAAGGAGGCGAAGGAGCAGAACGACTCGCTGGCTTAACCGCCAAGGTAGCCGAACAATGCCTCTGCAAATTACAGCCACTCTACGATTGGAACTGGAGCGTCGAGAAAAAGATAGAAACCATCGCCAAAGAGATCTACGGAGCGGCAGCCATTGATTATACGGCCCAGGCTAAAAGCGATTTGAAAAAAATTCAGTCGCTGGGATTGGAGCGCTTGCCGGTTTGCATTGCCAAAACACAGAAATCCCTGTCGGACAACCCCAAGCTATTAGGAAGACCCAAGGATTTTATTGTGACAGTCAGACAGATCGAAATCGCATCCGGAGCCGGTTTCGTTATTCCCATAACCGGAGAAATCATGAGAATGCCCGGTTTGCCTGACAAACCAGCTGCAGAAAACATAGACATCGACGAAAACGGACACATCACCGGTTTATTTTAAACCGCAGAGGACCGGAAATATTTTTCCGGAAAAAACACACCTCGTCCATTTTAATCTGACTTGAGACATGAGAAGTAGCAGTTTGATATTCGTTGCAGGACTCATTTTTATAATTCTGACTGATGCCGTCCTCCGGCATCAGCTTCAGAAGTATATTTATAAGAAATGGCAAATATCACTCTATGTTCTTCACACCCTGTTTTTCCTGTTTTCCTTAATTGCTTTTCAATACTGTGTCACTCGCCTGAAGGGGCCGGGTGCCTATTTCTGGATCGAAAAACTGATCGGCCTGCTTTTTCTTTTCTACGTTCCGAAATTGGTCTTCATTGTTTTCAACGGCATCGGAAGGCTTTTCGCAAGAATTTGGCCGCTCTTCGGTAAAATAACCGGCGTGCTGGCAAGTTTTATATCGCTTTCTCTTTTTATGCTGCTGCTATACAGCATCACCCTGGGAAGATATCAATATAAAACAGAGGTTGTAAAAGTACCTTTCAGACAGCTTCCCGCTGCATTCGAAGGCTTTAGAATCGTCCAGCTTTCTGACTTGCACTTGGGCAGTTACGGAGAAAACTACCGGGGCATAGACCACCTGGTCAGAAAAGTAAATGAATTGCACCCCGATGTAATTGTTTTCACAGGGGACATGGTCAACAATTTCGCTGCAGAGATGACTCCCTGGATCGGAACTCTTCAAAAACTGAAGGCTCCCTACGGGAAATACGCTGTTACCGGAAATCACGACTACGGAGATTACACGCGTTGGCCGGACTCTGCCAGCAAACAGGAAAATCTCAGGCAATTCTACCGGAATATGGAAAAAATGGGATTCCACATGTTGAATAATGCCCGTATACCCCTTGTTCTGCACAGCGATACCCTTTGGATTGCGGGAGTGGAAAACTGGGGCAATCCCCCTTTCCCCCGTTACGGAAATTTATCCCAGGCCATCGATACGCTGAAAGAAAACGATTTTGTCATTCTGTTGTCTCATGATCCCTCGCACTGGAGAGGCGAAGTGTTGCAACACCCGATTCCCCTGACGCTTTCCGGTCATACTCATGCAATGCAAATGGGGGTGCACATCGGAAAATATAAATGGAGCCCTTCCCAATACTTATATCCGGAGTATGACGGTTTATACCGTCAGGAACAGCAATACCTGTACGTCAGCCGCGGTCAGGGCTATCTGGGTTTTCCGGGCCGCATAGGTCTGAGGCCTGTAATTACCGAACTGATCCTGACTATAGCACCTCAGCAATAAGACATTCACAATCCCGGCCAGGAATACAGCCGCTTGAAACGATGATGTCAAATCCGAACTATGAAAATGTATCAAAACATAAGTTTTTCGAGACAATTAATTATTTATCTTTTGATTGTTCTGATCATAACATTCATTTTTATCACAATTATCCTGGCTAATTCCGTCAATCGATTCATAGACATCAATGCTTACGACCAAGCATATTCTTTGTCCGATAACATAAAGAAAAGCTTCCAAAAAGAAATCCTCAGAATAGAAAGTCTGCCGGACAAATTCACCGGTCATGCCGGATCTTTCCTGCATGATAACCCCGATCACCTGCCCGAATTGCTGTTAAATGAAGATCCCCGGTTGCTGGCTTGCTCCGTTTATTATAACATCAACATCGGGCAATCCCACCTCTCTCCTACGGTATCTGCACACCGGGATAAAAACGGCATCATATTCCGGCACAAATTAAACGAAAACAAATACAACAGCATACATACGCATCCCTATATCCGTAAAAACCAGAAAGGAGCTTTCTGGATTTATTCCGCTATAGGGGGAATACAAACAATCTCTTACTGTTATCCCCTGTTCAACCGAAAGTTGGAACGTTTCGGCTATCTGACACTGGATTTTCCCTTATCTGCATTGACCGATCTCATTTGTCAACAACACCGGTCCAACTACAGCGATCTGTTGGTTATCGACACTAACGGCAGAACGCTCGCTTTCCGCCCCCGCGAAAACGGAAAAGAAAATTTCCATACGATACCCATATTTGACCCCGGTCGTCTGAAACGGGGCAGCAGCAGCAACACGTGTTACATTAACAATACAAAATACTTTACCTTTCATTCTTCCCTCCCCTGCATGCCCTGGCATCTAGGTCTTGTTTGTCCGTACAACGAAATTTTAAATTCTTCACACAAACTCTACTGGGTTATTTTTTTATGTTTAGGAGGCGGTCTGTTAGTTTTGTTTATCGGTAGCGTCAATATTGTTCACCGGCTGTCTCAGCCTTTAAAGCAGCTGGCATTCACCACTCGCCAAATTGCTGAAGGACGATTCGATACTAGGATTCCGGAAGTGAGCTCAACTGCCGAAATCAAAGAATTATACGATTCTTTTCGTTACATGCAACAGAGTCTAATCCACTACATTGAAAAATTGAAGATCACTACGGCAGAACAAGAGCAACGGAAATCCGAAATGCAACTGGCCCGCCGGATTCAACAGCGTTTTCTCCCCGCTCCCATAAAGCTTCCGGCAAACCTGGACTTGGCTGTCGAACTCCGGCAATCGCAGGAGGTCGGCGGAGATCTGTACGAATTCTTTATGATTTCAAATCTGTTGTACTTTGCCATTGGAGACGTATCGGGCAAAGGAACCCCGGCAGCCTTGTACATGGTATCAATATGCAAGCTGTTCCGTTATGTTGCCGGCAACCATACCTCCACCGCCACGATATGCAATATCATCAACAAACACATGTGCAAAGAGACGGAAGACGATATGTATGTGACCATGTTTATGGGAATCCTCGACACCGACACGGGAACGATGACCTATACCAATGCCGGGCATCCCTATCCGGTCGTTTTACACGAGGATGGCGAAACCCGTTTTCTGAGTAAATGTCCCGATATTCCCATCGGCATTTTAGAAAATCACAATTTCACCGAACATATCTATACTTTGCCTGAAAACACTTCCCTCTTGTTCTATACGGACGGCATCACAGATGCAGAAGATCAAACGGGAAAATTCTATGGCAAGAACAGGCTTTTAGGCTGTCTTCATCGCCACGCTTCCGGCTCCCCTCAGGAAATTATAAAAGAGATCCTCGAAGATATCCGGCAACATATCGGCGAAGGCAGCCAATCGGACGATCTCACGCTATTGATGTTGCGTTTCAGAAAAATGCTCTGAATCAACGGGCCGTTTCAGTGGTTATATCCTGCAAGTATGCCTTCAACACCTCGTTGTTTCTTGCCAGGGTATCTCCCTGAATCCATTTCTGACTCTGAAGATTCAGAATGCTGGTTCCTGCTTCGGACACTATTCCCGCAGCATTCGAAAAAGAATAAAAAGCAAAAGGAAAGGCCGGCCGCGCCAACAGATTCCGGCTATATTTGTAACCCGAATGGTCGAGTCCCAGCTGAGCCATCACCGTAGCGATCATATCCGTTTGCGAACCGACGGTAGAAATGGTGGTATCCCTGACATTCAACACCCCTCCCGTCAATAATAAAGGAATGTGATAGGCTTCCGGCAAATTAGGATCGACATGTTTAATAACCCGTGTACCATGATCGGCCATCAAAATGAAGAGAGTATTGTCCCAAATACCGGATGCTTTGCATTTTCTGATGAAATCCCCGATACAACGATCACTGTAGTGAATGGCGTTCATAAACAAATGCTCCTGATCATTGCCCGGGAACTTCACTTCTCCCGGCACCGTAAAAGGCTCATGGCTGCTCATATTGAACGCCATGTACATAAACGGTTGCGAAGCCTTCGTCAAATCCTCGTGCAGGCGGTCAAACATGTATTCGTCATGTACCCCCCACTTAAAGCGGTTAGCTATCGCTTCCCCGGAAAAATCATCTTCCGTCACCATCCCCTGAAAGCTCATGGTGACATAAGAACGGAAACTGCCGAAATTAATGTCCCCGGCATAATAATACCGTGTGGAATAGCCTTCCTTTTCCAAATCTTTAGGAAAGCAAGGATATTTCATTAATTTATTCGGATATTTGATCAGCGAATAGAAGGGGTTCGAAGGCAAACCACTGATCGCCGCAACCATTCCCCGGTCCGAACGGGTTCCTGTAGCGTAGATATTCGTAAAAAGCACTCCTTCTTTGACCAGGGCGTTCAATTCCGGAGTGACCTCCGGCACACCTCCCAAAGCTTCGATGGCATTTGCCGTAAAACTTTCCAAAAGTAAAAAAACAATATTCGGACGTTCCGTAGTGAGCAACCGGGGGAAGTCGTCTCCGGCCCGTACAGCCTCTTCAACGATTTCCGTTGCTTTTTCTTCAGGCATAAACGTATACTGACGTTCCAGATTTTTCATGTGCATCAACTCATACACGAAATTCCAGACCGGATTGATCGCAGCCTGATTGGCATACATATTGGACGAATGAAAAAAAACGAAACTGCTATTCAACGGAGCGACGTTAAATCCCCCTCTTACAGGAATCAGCATCGCCGCCCCCAGCAGCAAAAATACCGGAATTCCCCAATAGGTATACTTTTCGTACTTTAAAGACGGCCGCACAAAATGTTTGAAAAACTGCCAACCTCCCCATATATATGCCACCATCAATAAAACCAAACAGACCGTCAGCCACAGAGGAGTGGAAGCCAGGGCCTCACCGGGCGTTTTCAGATACATCAAGGGTGTGGAATCGATATGATATCCCCAGTTTTTGAACAATTCCAGATCTACAGTCATCACCACGGAAAAAAAAGCCAGCAAGACAAGGGTCAGTACGGAAAAAATGCAGCGAAGCACTCTGGCAGCAAGAAAAGACGAGAGCAGCATGAGCACCGCAGACAGCATCAGGATATACCCTCCTAAAGACAAATCGAGCTGCAATCCCCGGTATAAAATCCGGACAATATCCCCCCACGCCAGCAATAAGGTGTCCTGCCACTGATACAAAAGAAAAAATACCCGGGCAAACAAGGATAAAACAATCCAATAGAGATAATACTTCAACAAAAACAACAGCTTTCCTTTCATTTCTTTCATTTTTTGATCTGAAAAATTGCCACAGCCTCAGAGGCGGCGCCGAATGTCAACAGGCAACCCGGAAAATTCAAAAAGGAGCATCCCCGCTATCTGTCCCAACATGTTCAAAACTACTGCGTCCTTCTTCAAACCCTTGATTCAGAGCGGGAAGATCATCATCATTCATTTTCGAACTGAAGGTCTGGGTAACCACCTCGCCGGTCGATACATTGGAAGCGAAAGGAGAAGTCGTATCCAAATTGCAGAATTGAGTCAATTCTGCCCTAAAGCGGAGATTGATCTCCCCCACAGCTCCGTTACGGTGTTTCGCGATAATAATAGTGGCAATCCCCAGTAACGAATTGCCTTCGTTATCGGAAGTAATCCCGTACTTTTCGGGACGGTGGATAAACATCACCATATCGGCGTCCTGTTCGATAGAACCGGATTCCCTCAAATCGGACAACATCGGTTTCTTGTCCGGTCTGGATTCCACGCCGCGATTCAACTGGGACAAGGCCATAACAGGTATGTTCAGCTCTTTGGCTATAATCTTCAGCTGTCTGGATATCAGACTGACCTCCTGCTCGCGGTTGCCCCGCATGTCCGTACCAGCCGTCATCAACTGCAGATAGTCGATGATCAGCACCTTCATATTGTATTTTTGCTTCAGCCGCCGGCATTTAGCCCGCAATTCAAATATAGACAAGGCCGGAGTGTCGTCCACCAAAATCGGAGCTTCGACCAAAGCTTTAATACGGCTGTGCAATTGTTTCCATTCACTGTCTGTCAGCCTTCCGGTTTTAAGCTTCTCCGCACTAAGCTCCGTCTCGCTGGCAATCAACCGATTCACCAATTGTACGGCCGACATCTCCAAAGAAAATATAGCCACTGTTTGCTTGTGAACAACAGCCATATTCCGGGCCATGGATAAAACAAATGCCGTTTTTCCCATGGCAGGGCGGGCAGCGATAATCACCAGATCGGAAGGTTGCCATCCCGAAGTCACAGCATCCAAAGCAGTAAACCCCGATGGCAGACCACTGATTCCGTCCGGTTTTTCAGCGGCAGCCTGTATACCTTTGATGGCTTCGTCGATGATGGGAGCTATCTCAGCCGTATCTTTCCTGATCCCCCCGTCAGCAATATCGAAAACCGCTTTCTGGGCTTTATCCATCAGGTCGGAAACGTCTGTCGCTTCGTCATAAGCCATTTCCTGCAATTCCGAACATACAGCGATCAATTTCCGTTGCAAATATTTTTGAACAATGATCTTGGCATGAAATTCGATATGGGCCGCCGATGCCACTCTCGACGTTAACTGAGCCAGATAATAAGCCCCTCCTATCTGCTCCAGCTCACCGCTTTGCCTCAATGCTTCGGTAACCGTCAACAAATCGACAGGATCGTCATTGATAAACAATTTGTGAATAGCCCTGAATATCCGTTGATGGGCATCTTTATAAAAAGCAGCCGGCTCCAACAGATCGCCTACGATAGAGAAAGCATCCCTTTCCAACATCAACGCCCCCAGCACCGCTTCTTCCAAATCCACAGCCTGAGGCGGCATTTTTCCATACTCCGCCTGCAAATCCCTGATATTATTCTTAGCACCAAATTCCGTTTTCTTTGCCATACTTCAATTTACCATTTACTAACCTTCTTTACCCTGTTCCTCAGTGTGCAAAGTTATAAAATGAATCTCAATTTTCCGTTTTCAGTTGTAAAAGGTTACGGGCAGCCTCTATGGCAGCCAGTGTAATCTCCTGTCCGCTGATCATGCCGGCCACCTCCCTGACACGTTCTTCTGCCGTCAGAAGTTTTATACGGGAAATGGTGGCATCGGCATTGTCTTCCTTGTACACCTTGAAATGACAATTTCCGGCAGCAGCGATCTGAGGCAAATGCGAGATGCTGATCACCTGCATCCGCCGGGACATTTCCTGCATAATACGGGCCATGCGGTGCGCCACTTCCCCGGATAATCCGGTGTCGATCTCGTCAAAAACAATCACGGGCAGCTGCTTGCTTCCCGACAACACATACTTCAAGGCCAGCATAACCCGGGAAATCTCACCTCCCGAAGCCACTTTGGCGATTTCTCCGGGCTCCTGATTCTTGTTCGCGGCAAATAAAAACTTCACCTCATCCTTCCCGCTGGCCGTAAAATGATCCAGTGCCTGCAAATCCACCAGAAACGCAGCATGCCGGATTCCCAAATCCGTCAACAGCCGCTTCATCTCTTCACAAAGCGGTCCGGCAGCCTTCGCCCTCATCTCATGGATCTCCGCAGCTAATTTTTCCAGCTGCTTTTCCGCCTGCCGTATCTTTTTCTCCAGGACTTCCATATCCTCTTTTCCCGCCTCGGCCCGTTCCAGTTTTTCCTTCAGCCCGTTCCGGATTCCGATCAACTCCGCAACCGATTCTGCCTTATATTTATACAAAAGGTCATAAATGACATTCAAACGTAAATTGATTTCTTCGATTCTTCCCGGATTAAACTCTATGCTTCCGGCTTTCCTTTCGGCTTCATCCGCCAGATCATTCAGTTCAATCACAACGGAATCCAGCCGCTGTCTATACTCTTCGGCTTCCTCCAGGGCATTTCCGATATTGGCCAGGGCATTTCCGGACGCCTTCAGTACCCCGATCACAGCATGTTCCGCATCCCGGAAATTCCAGCCAATTCCACTCAATACCGATTTGACCTGCTCGGCATGCGACAGCAATTCCAGTTCTCTTTCCAGCATTTCCTTCTCTCCGGGCTGCAACCGAGCACTTTCCAGCCGACTGAACTGGAATTTCAAATAATCGCTTTCTCTTTCCGCATCGGCAGCTTTACTCTTCAATTCCTTCAACTCACTCGTCCATTTCCGGTGCGCCGCATATTGTTCGTGATATTTCTCCAGTAATTTGCTGTTACCGCAAAAAGAATCCAGTATTTCAGTCTGATATTCGGGCTGTCCCAGCAATAAAGACTGATGCTGGGAATGAATGTCCACCATAAAGTTGCCGAACTCCCGGAGTATTTTATTGCTGACCGGGGTGTCGTTGATAAACCCTCTGGATTTCCCTTCCGCCGTAATCTCCCGGCGCACCACCACCTGATCGCTATAATCCAGATCATTTTCCTCGAACCAATCTTGCAGATGGTAGTTCTCCACCTGATAAGCAATCTCCACCACACATTTCTTAGACTTGTCCATGATAGCGGAAGTATCGGCCCTTTGCCCCAGTGTCAGTCCGATAGCCCCCAGCAATATCGACTTACCGGCACCTGTTTCGCCTGTAATCACGGAAAAACCTTTTCCCGGGCAGAGTTCCGTCCGGTCGATCAGGGCATAGTTATTTATATTAATACTCTCTATCATAAATACTATTATTTACCCGCAAAGATATAATTTTCCCATTTCAATTTCCCCGTTTCAATAAATTTACTACTTTTGCGCCGTCAAAATTGACACAATCCATAACAGTTCTTCATAAAAATGACAAGCAGAAGATTAATCAGAATTAAAGTATTGCAATTACTTTATGCCTTCAGTAAAAAAGAGAATTCCACACTTGCAGAAATTGAACGGGATTTACTGAAAAGCATTTCCCAGAGTACAGATCTCTACTATGAAACCTTGTTACTTATCACTGAAATCCGGCATAAAGCTTTTCTGAAAATCGATGCAGCCCGCAACCGGCATCTGGCCTCCGATGCCGATTTAAATCCCAACGTCCGCTTTATCGGAAATCCGGTTTTCGACCTGATTGAAAAGAACAAAAAATTTCAATATTATATCCTCAACAATCAAATCAGCTGGACAGATTCGCAGGAAGCCGTCCTGTATTTTTACAACAAGCTGTTGGAATGGCCTGTTTACCAAAAATACATGAACCAGAAAGAAATGAATTTCGAAGGGCACAAACAGCTTGTTCTGGACATATTTTCCGAACTGATCATCCAGGATGACTTTTTCTATCAGATCATGGAAGAAAAAAGCATTTTCTGGAACGACGACTTCGAGCTCGTACTCAGTATCGTCTACAAAACCTTATGGCATCTCAAAGAAAATATGACGGAAGAATCCGAAATCCTTTTTCCGGTTTACAAACCTCAGGAAGATGCGGAATATGCCAGAGCTTTAATGAGGAAATCATTCCTGGAATACGAAAAAAATATACAGCTGATCGATAAATTCACCTATAACTGGGAATTGGACCGGATCTCCGACATGGACAAACTTATTATGGCCTGTGCCATTTCCGAACTTAAAAATTTCCCTTCCATACCCATCAAAGTCACGCTGGATGAATATATCGAAATATCCAAGACCTACAGTTCCCCGAAAAGTGGTGCCTTCATTAACGGAGTGCTGGACAAAACAGTGGCATTATTGAAAGATTCCCACGAAATTGTGAAAACCGGCCGGGGATTAATGGAAGAATGACAAACGCAAAG
>CAZMAE010000064.1:0-19631 GCA_964564205.1 uncultured Odoribacter sp.
GCCTCCTTCGTTCCGGTCATTGTCGCTGCCCAAAAATCCTTATCTTTGCAACTCACTATACTCTGAGATTATGCCAAAAGTATTGATAGCCATGAGCGGCGGCATCGACAGCACGGTTGCAGCCATGTTATTGCTGAAACAAGGATATGAATTGGTAGGAGTGACCTACCGTACATTCGACAACATCTCACGCGGATGCCTGGAAAAAGAGAAAGGATGCTGCAGTGTCGACTCCCTGTTCGAGGCCAAACGAATGGCTCAGGAGCTGGGCTTCGAACACCATATCCTGGACCTCCGTCAGGAGTTCAAAGAGCGGGTCATCTGCAATTTTATCGATGAATATCTGCACGGCCGGACTCCCAACCCCTGCGTTATATGCAATTCGACGATCAAGTGGGGCAAACTGCTGGAAACGGCGGACGGGCTGGGCTGCGATTTTATCGCCACCGGACACTATGCCCGGATCGGCCGACTCAACAACCGGCTGTATTTACGCAAAGGTGCCGATCTCAACAAAGACCAGACTTATTTCCTCTGGACCCTCACCCAGGAAAATCTTGCAAGAACCCTGTTCCCACTGGGGGAACTGACGAAAACCGAAGTCCGCCGGATAGCTTTCGAACAAGGGTATGAAAAACTGTCCCGGAAAAGGGAAAGCCAGGAAATCTGTTTCATCCCTGACAACGATTACCGCACATTCTTAGCCGCCCACGTGGAAAAATACGATGAAAAATACGGCCCGGGGTATTTCGTCGACTCCCAAGGAAGAAAATTAGGCCTGCATAAAGGCTTCCCCAATTACACGATAGGCCAGCGCAAAGGTCTGGGCATCGCTCTGGGACAACCCATGTTCGTACTGGCCATCCATCCCGAAGACAATACGGTTGTGCTGGGAACCCGAGAAGAATTGCAGGGCAAAACCTTCTTTATCCAAAACATCAGTCTGATGAAATATCCACATATCCCGGAAGGGAAAGTGGTTACCGCCAAAATCCGTTACCGGACCGAAGGGAAAGCCGCTTCGCTTTATCCTGAAGATAACCGGATCAGGGTTGTGTTTCATGAAAACACAGACGCTATAACCCCCGGCCAAAGTGCTGTCTTTTACGAAGGCGACGATGTGATAGGCGGAGGCGTGATTGCAGGCTAAACAAGCGAAAGCCCGGACTTTCGCTTGCTGCTACTCTATTCTATTCTTTTCTGCTCAACTTATCTTCAATGATTTCCGTAAGTACATCCTTCAAACGGCACCCCATCACCCGAACCATCTTCGGCACAAAGCTATTGGCAGTCATTCCAGGCGTAGTATTCACTTCCAGCATGATAATCTCATCCCCGCGGACAAACCCGTCGATACGGACAATCCCCTCACACCTCAGAATATCGTAAACTTCCGAAGCCATGTCCTGAATCTGCCCGGTAATCTCTTCCGAAAACCGTCCGGGGATGATCTCATCGGACATGGAAGCATCATACTTAGCCTCGTAGTCAAAAAACTCTTTTTTCGGAATCACTTCAGCCACCGGCATGATGACCTTTTTACCCCCGGCCTTATACAATCCGCAAGTAAACTCTGTTCCGTCAATAAAACTCTCTACCAAAATCTCCTTACACTTGCTGAATGCTTCCGCTACCGCGGCATCAAAGTCTTCGGCCGTCTTCACCTTTGATACCCCGAAGCTGGAACCCTCGGCATTGGGCTTCACGAAACAAGGCAAGCCAACAGTGGCTAAAACCGCCTCTTTATCGAAATGCTGGCCGCGGGTCAGCATCACCGGATGGGTGGTGTTGATTCCGAAACCGTTCAGATAATTGGTACAGGTATACTTATCGAAAGTCAACGCTTCGCATAAAGCGGAACAGGTGGAATAAGGCACTCCCATCATATCCAGATACCCTTGCAGCATTCCGTTCTCTCCGGGATTGCCATGAATCGTAATGTAGGCAAAATCAAAAACGATTTTTGTATTCCCGCATACAAATGAAAAATCGTTCTTATCCACCGGCCACCGGACATCATCCGATTCGATATACCAGTCCCGTCCCCGGAGTATCATCAAATACTTATTATATCTCTCCCCGTCAAGTTCATTAAAGATATGACTTCCGGATTTCAAAGAAACTTCGTACTCGGAAGAATTACCACCTGCAATTACAACTACATTTTTTTTCATCACTGTAAATATTACTTCATTACCGGCCCGATGAACGTCCTTTTTCCCCGTTCACCACCGACACACAAAATTAATTTCCAATTCCCAATTTCCAATTTTCCTTCCTCATTTTATTTTCACATCCATCTTGATAAAAATAATATATCTTTGCTTCTTCCGTTTAAACACACAAACCATACCCGCATCATCGGCATTCCTGAAAGATTGCCGGGATCCGGGGAAGTTCAATTTCAAAAGACCATGCAATCCAACGACCTCACACAAGGCAGCATTTTCCGTAACCTATGGACAATGGCAGTTCCCCTGATCTCCGCCTCCTTTATTCAAATGGCCTATAGCATGACCGATATGCTATGGCTGGGCCATTTGGGAAGCCATGCCGTGGCTGCTGCAGGAGCTGCAGGATTCTTTACCTGGCTGGGCAACGCTTTATCCTTCATGACAAAAATCGGAGCAGAAATTACGGTCTCGCAATCCATAGGCGCCAAAGATTACCGGCGGGCAGCCCATTATGCCCGTCAAGCCATAACCTTATCCGCCATCATCGGATTGGCTTACGCCTGTCTCATTGTTATTTTCGCCCCGGGCTTAATCGGACTTTTCCATTTCGACGCTTCCATTTCCGAACAGGCCGTCACTTACATGCGGATCGTAGCCCCCGGGCTGTTCTTTCAATTCAACAACAACACCTTCAGCGGTCTGTACAACGGGCAAGGAGATAGCAGGACCCCCTTCCGCATTTCTGCCGCCGGACTAATCGTCAACATACTGCTGGATCCTCTGCTGATCTACGGTCCAGGGCCATTCCCGGCTCTGGGGACTGCCGGCGCAGCCCTTGCCACTGTGCTCGCCCAATCAGTGGTATACTGTCTTTTCTTTCACCAGATCTTCAGTACCCGTTTCCCTTTGGGACGCATGCATCTGTTCAACCGTTTGAAAAAAGACTTTGCACGAAGAATTATCCTATTGGGGTTGCCTGTAAGTATGCAGAATGCCCTTTTTTCCATGTTCTCCCTCACCCTGGCAACCCTGGCTGCCCGCTGGGGAGCTGTCGGCATTGCAGCCCAAAGCATCGGTTCCCAGATCGAAGCCATCTCCTGGATGACGGCCGCCGGTTTTTCAACCGCCTTAGCTGCTTTCTGCGGACAAAACTACGGCGCAGGCAAATACGACCGCATACGCCAGGGCTATCGGCTTACGTTAGGAATAGCCGGCAGTATCGGACTATCGGCCGGAATATTGTTTTTTATATTCAACCGGGAAATATTCAGTCTGTTTGTAAAAGAAACGGAAGCCATCGCCGCAGGAGGGGATTATCTGAAAATATTGGCGCTATCCCAATTATTCATGGTGACCGAATCCGTGACGGCAGGCGCTTTCAACGGCACCGGTCACACCGCTCCTGCAGCATTGACCAGCATCGTCTTTACCGGAGCACGCATTCCGGCGGCGTATTGGCTGACCACCTTCCCCGCATTAGGCCTGAACGGCATCTGGTGGAGCATTACTCTTTCCAGCATATTGAAAGGCATCATTCTCCCTCTATGGTACCTTCATTTTCAACGGCACCTTCATTTATCCTCCGAATGTGAGAATTAAGCAAATTTCAAATTCCACCCTTTGCTCCTTCTTCCGGCATCCGGTTGGCGGACATTCATCCTTTTTTTTAGTCGCAGAACATTAAAGAATTTTTTCACTAATATTTTGCATTGGAACAAAAAAGCTCTAAATTTGACGTCGGAATCAAAACCCCTCGAAAGCTAAAAATCTTTTAAGTATAACAATAAAATTATTACAAAATGAAAGTAACAGTTGTTGGAGCAGGTAACGTTGGCGCAACATGTGCCAACTGTATTGCTGAAAAAGACATCGTAAACGAAGTGGTACTTCTGGACATCAAAGAAGGTGTTGCAGAAGGAAAATCCCTGGATATGTGGCAAACAGCCCCGATCAATTTATATGACACCCGGATCAAAGGAGTTACCAATGACTACAGTGCAACTGCAAATTCCGAAGTAGTAGTGATCACTTCCGGTCTTCCCCGCAAACCGGGCATGAGTCGCGACGATCTGATCTCAACCAATGCCGGAATTGTTAAATCTGTTACCGAAAATGTAATTAAACATTCTCCGGATGCTAAAATCATCATCGTATCCAATCCGTTGGATGTCATGTGCTATTGTGCCTACCTGACTGCCAAAGTCGACTCGTCCAGAGTATTCGGTATGGCCGGAGTATTGGATACTGCACGCTACCGCGCATTTCTGGCTGAAGCCCTGAACGTATCTCCGAAAGACATACAAGCCCTGCTGCTGGGTGGTCACGGCGATACCATGGTTCCGCTGCCCCGCTATACTTCTGTAGCAGGTATCCCTGTAACCGAACTGATTGCTGCCGACCAATTGCATGCCATCATCGAACGGACGAAAGTAGGTGGCGGTGAATTGGTAAAATTGATGGGAACCTCCGCCTGGTATGCTCCGGGAGCCGCTGCAGCACAGATGGTCGAAGCCATTATCCGCGACCAGAAACGCATATTCCCGGTTTGCGCCATGCTGAACGGAGAATACGGAATGAAAGACATCTATCTGGGAGTTCCGGTAGTGCTGGGCAAAAACGGTATCGAAAAAATCATAGAAGTAAAACTGGACAAGGAAGAACAGGAACTGCTCGCTACTTCTGCCAAAGCAGTACGTTCAGTCATGGATGTTTTAGACAACATGAACATGTTCTGAACCGCCTTTTAAAGTTAAAATACAGAAACCGTTCGGGAATTTCCGGACGGTTTTCTATTTTTGCAGCAAAAGACAAAAAATGAGGATGAAGAAACATCAAAAAGCAAGCATTTCCACTTTCCCCTATAAAAAATATTCCCTCCCCGCCATCAGCATACCCCTTGAATTAGTCGAACTGGAAAACAATAGCTTCCATCTGCTCGTGAAGGTAGAAATAGACCGGATAGCAGGAGATATGATCATTGATACCGGAGCCTCGGTGACAGTGGTCGATCAGAAAATTTTCTCTCACGTTACCGATGCTGCGAAAGACGTAAAAATGCAATCCGGAAGCGTCTCCGGGCAAATCAACGACATTCAGCTCATCAAAGCCAAAGAATTAAAAATCGGCGGCCGCAAAATCAGGGATATTCAACTGGCCGCCCTCGACCTGGACTATGTCAATCAAATGTATCACAACCATTTGCAACGGAAAATCATCGGCCTTTTAGGTTGTGATTTCTGTGTCAGATACAAGGCTGTCATCGACTATAAAACCAGGGAACTCTCCATCTGCAAGTAAAAACAAGTCCGGGTTGGAAAGAAATTTCTCCCTAAAATCTTAAATCTGATTACTTAATATCCGATTTGGATGTTTTTTTTGAAAAAATATTATACTTTTGCGCATTAATCTTGCAGAAAGAATCAATAAAGAAATGAAGTAATATAATAATCTATTGTAAAATGCAGAATAAGGGAGCGATTACATTACTTGCCATTGCTTTAGCTTTGGTAAGTCTTTACCAGTTATCTTTTACCTGGAAAACCGGTCGGGTGGAAAAAGCCGCCCGGGAGTATGCCCAGGGAAACCCTGACAAGGAGAAAGCATATCTGGATTCTATTGCAAATCAGAACGTATACAACTTTCTGGGACTTGCAAAATTTACTTACAAAGAATGTAAGGAGTTGGAACTAAACCTGGGTCTTGACCTTCGGGGCGGTATGAACGTAACCATGGAAGTGGACGTAGCGGATGTCGTCCGCAGTCTGGCCAATTATACGCCCGATCCGGCTTTTAACCAGGCCATTCAGGAAGCGATCAAAATGCGCAACACAAGTCCGAAGGATTTTGTGACCTTGTTTGGTGAAGCCTTCGAAACAATTGCTCCGGATGCACAGTTAGCCTCCCCCGATCTTTTCGGAACCGTTGAACTAAAAGATAAAGTTAAAATCGGCGCCACCAACAAAGAAGTACTCGACGTCGTGCGCCAGGAGGCAGAGGGAGCCATCGACAACACCTTCAACATCCTCCGCACCCGTATCGACCGTTTCGGTGTAGCTCAGCCCAATATCCGCAAAGCGGACATCTCCGGCCGCATCGTCATCGAACTTCCGGGCATCAAAGACGCCCAACGGGTAAGAAAATTATTGCAGGGAACTGCAGCATTGGAATTTTATGAAACCTTCGACAACGGCGATTTCTACCAATATCTGGCTACCGCCAATGAAAAGGCCCGTGAGATTTCCAAAGCCGCCGAAATATTGGGAGCAGAAGTTGCGGACAGCTCCACAGTGACCCCAGCCGTTGCAACAGAAAAACAGGACACCACGGAGAACAGTCTCATCGCCGGCATCACCGCTCAGGATTCCCTGAATAATCTGATGGCCGATGAAACTGAATTCAAAAAACAAAATCCGCTTTTCTCTATACTCACGCCGAGCATCGACCGGAACGGGCAGCTGATTCCCAACGGTTCCATCGTAGGATATGCCCGTCTGAAAGATACTGCAGCCGTAAACGCCATTCTGGCCTTACCACAAGTGAAGTCTGTCCTTCCCCGCAACGCACGCTTGCTCTGGGAAATGAAAGCGGAAAACGGGATAGTGCCTTTACATGCCATTAAAATCACCACCCGCAATGGCCAGGCACCCTTGGATGGCGGTGCCGTTGTGGATGCCCGTCAGGAATACGAACACAACACCGGACGTCCGGTTGTTTCCATGAATATGAACGGCGAAGGAGCCAAAATATGGGCCCGTCTGACCAAAGAGAATGTAGGTCATTGCATAGCCATTGTATTGGATGGCTACGTTTGTTCTTCCCCCACCGTCAACGGAGAGATCCCCGGAGGAAACTCACAGATCACCGGTCGTTTCGATGTAAAGGAAGCTCAGGACCTGGCCAATATCCTGGAATCAGGAAAACTACCTGCTCCGGCACGCATCATTGCCGATGAAATCGTAGGCCCCTCCCTGGGTAGCGAATCCATCCAATCGGGGATGTGGTCCTTCGTGATTGCCTTCGCCCTGGTTTTGGTCTACATGCTGTTCTTCTACAGCCGCGGAGCCGGCCTTGCTGCCGATGTCGCCCTGTTTGCCAACCTATTCTTCCTGTTCGGTGTGCTGGCTTCCATCGGCGCGGTACTGACCTTACCGGGTATCGCAGGTATCGTGCTGACCATGGGTATGTCCGTCGATGCGAATGTATTGATCTATGAACGCATTCAGGAAGAAATCAGATCCGGCAAAGGGTTGAGACTGGCAATCAAAGAAGGATATAAACAAGCCTACTCTGCCATCATTGACGGTCAGGTGACCACCCTATTAACCGGTTTTATCCTGTACTATTTCGGTGAAGGCCCCATCAAAGGCTTTGCAACAACCTTGATCATCGGTATCTTCACCTCTTTGTTCTGCGCCATTTTTATCACCCGCATCATTCTGGATTATGCTTCCGCAAAAAGCGAGAATGTACGCTTTACAACTCCTTTTACGGCCAATTGGCTGCGCGACGCTCACTTCCCATTCCTGGAAAAAAGGAAAATCAGCTACATCATTTCAGGTACACTTACCGTAATCTGCCTGGTATCCCTCTTTACGAAAGGTCTGGACAAGGGTATTGACTTCGTAGGAGGCAGAACCTACACAGTAACATTCGATCAGCCGGTTAAGGTGGAAGAGATTGCTGCCAGCCTTGCCAAGGTATACGGAAGCACCCCTGAAGTCAAAACTTTCGGCGGAGACAATCAAGTGAGGATCACCACCAAATACAAAATCGATGACGAAGGCACCGAAATCGATGATGAAGTGGAAACATTACTTTATGAAGGCTTGCAAAAATATATCCCGGCAGGAACCAGCAAAGAGGTTTTCCTGACCGATTACCGCCAGATGTCTCAGAAAGTGGGACCCGCCGTTGCCGAAGACGTTACCCGTGCAGCGATCTGGTCGGTTATATTTGCCCTCATCGTCATTTTCCTGTATATCATGATTCGGTTCACCAAATGGCAATACGGAGCAGGTGCCGTGCTGGGATTAGCCCATAACACGATTGTAGTGCTCGGGGTATTCTCCATTTTCTCAGGATTGCTTCCGTTCTCCCTGGAAATCGATCAGGCCTTTATTGCTGCCATTCTGACCGTTGTTGGTTACTCGATCAACGATACCGTAGTAGTATTCGACCGTATCCGGGAATACCACCGTCTCTATCCGAAACGGGACGAGAAGAACAATACGGATGCGGCCCTGAATTCCACTTTACGCCGTACGTTCAGTACATCACTGTCCACCCTGGTCGTATTGATCGCCATCTTTATCTTTGGCGGAACCTCCATCAAAGGATTTGTATTCGCCTTATTGATCGGTATCATCATCGGTACATACTCTTCCTTATTCGTTGCCACGCCGTTGTCTTACGACTTCCGGCAAAGATTCGGCAAGAATAAGGCAGAGATTGCCAAAAAATAAACTTCAGACGAAGTAAATAAGCAAAATCCTCCCTAACTCAAGGGGGGATTTTTGTTTATATCTCCTTTGCTCACCGCCGTTCTCCCCTCCCCGGCAGAAGCCGGCATCCGCCGCAATGCAGCTAAGAAAATCAAACATTTATTAGAAACGATATATCTGAAAAATGCAGAAATTACTTATCTTTGGCCCCACAACGCACTAACATTTACCGACTAACACCCTCCTGCCGAAGGCAAAAGCTTCCGGCCTTCTGTGTACAAGTCTGATTTAATAACGCGTATATGAAAAAACGGAATTAAATAAGTATAGAATAATATTATTACAAATCATAAAAGAAATACTTAACGATGCTATACGACAATTTTGCGATGCTCACGAAACGGGAACTACTCATCCGTATTGTGAAGTTGTTGAAAGAAGACGAATTAATCACCAAACTAAAATACTTGCCGGTTGAAATGCGTCCCCGCAACAAGCGCCCGGTGAGATGCTGTATCCACAAAGACCGTTACATTTTAAAACATAAAATCATTTCCATTCTGGGTTTCGAGATCACCGATGAGGAAATCGACCTGATACACCTGTCCGATTTCGCCCGGATGGCTATGGCCAATAAAAACACCAAAGAAAACATCCTTTCTGTAGTGCATGAAGCCTGCAGCGCCTGCATACAATCCCAATATGCCGTCACCAATCTCTGCCGCGGATGCGAAGGCCGGCCCTGCGTGATGAATTGTCCGAAGGCCGCCATCTCCTTTATCGGCGGCAAAGCCAGCATCAGCAGCGAAGACTGCATGAGTTGCGGCCTTTGCCAGAAAGTGTGTCCATACCATGCAATTGTGTATACCCCCGTTCCTTGCGAGGATGTATGCCCGGTAAAAGCCATCAGCAAAGACGCCGAAGGAGTTGAACATATCGATAAAGAAAAATGTATTTATTGCGGCAAATGCATGCAAGCCTGTCCTTATGGCGCCATTATGGAACGCTCTAAAATCATCGACATTCACAAATCCCTGAGCAACCCGAAAAGAAAAATCGTCGCTATTCCCGCACCGGCTATATACGGCCAATTCAACGCAACGCCGGGACAAGTGCTGGCGGCAATCAAACAGATCGGATTTGACGATGTAATCGAAGTCGCCCTGGGAGCCGAAATTACGATTGCCAATGAAGCCAAAGAATTACAGGAAAAGATGCAGGCAGGGCAGACTTTTATGACCACATCCTGTTGCCCGGCTTACACCGGCTGGGTGGAGAAACACGCTTCCATGCTGAAGCCTTTCGTCTCCGAAACCCGCAGTCCGATGGTATATGCGGCCCGGTATGCCAAAGAAAAATATCCTGATGCAGAAGTCGTTTTTATCGGACCTTGCCTTGCTAAACGCCATGAAGCCGACTTCGTTCCCGAAGTGGATTATGTAATGAGTTTCGAGGAACTGGGAGCCTTTATGGTGGCCTACAACATCGATGTCCCTAATTGCAGCGAAAAAGAACTGAATAAAGAAGTGACCAAATACGGACGAGGATTTGCACAGGCAGGCGGTGTACGCGCAGCCGTGGTAAACGCTGTCGGCAATCAATACACAACCACTTCCATAGAAGGACTAGATAAAAAGAACCAGGCCCTGCTAAAAAGTATGGCCCGCAAACCGAATGCACAGTTTGTCGAAGTCATGGCCTGCGACGGGGGATGTCTCAACGGTCCCTGCTCCCTGGCTCCGTTCACGCTGGCTAAACGGCAAATCAAGAATATACTGGAATAAAATTTAACATACCATGAAAATAGTCGCATTCAACGGCAGTCCCCGCAAAGGCGGAAATACAGAACAACTCATCGAAGAGGTGTTTAAACCGATCCGGGAAGCCGGTATCGAGACCGAACTGATCCAGCTGGGAGGAAAACTTTTGCGGGGATGTAGTTCATGCTACACTTGTTTCAAAACAAAAGACGGACAATGCGCCATCAAAAACGACGGGATGAATGAATATATCCGCAAAGCCCAACAGGCAGACGCTATCATTCTGGCCTCCCCGACATATTACGGAAGCGTAAGCGCTGAAATGAAAGCATTCATGGACCGTTTAGGATTGACTACAATAGGCCAGGGACGGACCCTCACCCGCAAGATCGGAGCGGCAGTCATCAGTGTCCGCCGGGGCGGGGCCGTCACGGTTTACGACGAACTCAACCGCTTTATGCTCGGAAGCGGCATGATCGTTCCCGGATCTACGTACTGGAATTTCGGCATAGGTGAAATGCCCGGTGAAGTATATAACGATGCCGAAGGGCTACGCAACATGAAAGACTTAGGCGTACAATTAGCCTGGCTGATGAAAATCGTACACCAAGCCAAAGCATAAGCAACAGACTGCAAAGCCGGAAAGGCCAGGCAAATAAGTGTATACTGCTGAATATGATCAGGAACAAGCTTCAGGCTTCAGATGTCATACCCCAACTCCAGCTTTGCAGTCTCACTCATCCGCTCAGGAGACCACATCGGTTCGAAAACCAAATTAACGGTGACCTCCTCGATGCCGTCGACTTCCATCACTACATCGTGAACCTGCTGAACCATTTCGTCGGCAATCGGACACCCCGGAGCTGTCAGGGTCATATGAATAATTACCCGGCCAGGCTGAGTAAATTCTATATCGTATATCAAACCCAATTCCCAGATATTGACCGGTATTTCAGGATCATACACCGTACTGAGCTTCTCTATTATCAAATCTCTGGTTATATTTGTAGTCATACCGATTCATTTTTAACTGTTCAGCTTTGCTTCGGCAGCAACGGCATACAATTTGATCTGCTTCACCATAGACAACAATCCGTTTGAACGGGTCGGCGAAAGATGTTGTGTCAGTCCGATTTGATCGATGAATTTCAGATCGGCTTTCGCGATTTCCACCGGCTCTTGTCCGGAAAAAACCCGAATCAGCAATCCTGCAATTCCTTTGGTGATGATCGCATCGCTATCCGCTGTAAAATAAAGCCGGCCATCCTTGAGCTCTGCATGGAACCACACTCTGGACTGACACCCTTTAATCAGATTGTCGTCTGTCTTACAGGCTTCATCCATTCCCTCCAATCCGGAACCGATCTCAATCAAATAAGCATATTTATCCATCCAGTCGTCAAAGACTGAAAATTCATCCACTATTTCTTGTTCAATTTCCTCTATAGTCATCGTCCAATGATCATTAAACCCCTGCAAAGGTATAATAGAATTTCCGGATATCCATAAGGAGATCCTTTTTTTACCCCCGACAACCCGTTCACTCCCGGGAACAATCAGCGCACTCCGAACATTTTGGCCACTTTCCGCAATCCTTCGCAAAAAATATCTATTTCCTCCCGGGTATTATACATTCCGAAAGAAGCCCTTACCATGCCAGTCACTCCGTAATGCTGCATCGTGGGTTCGGCGCACAATTGTCCGGTTCTCACCGCTATGCCCATTTTATCCAACAAAATACCTGTATCTGAATGATGAATATCCCCTAAAGCAAATGAAATTACCGAAGATTTACAGGGAGCTTCCCCGAATATCTTCACTCCCGTCACAGCTTTCATTTGTTTCATTGCATACTCCAGCAACTCGTGCTCATAGCGGGCGATTTCTTCAAGCCCAACCGACTCCACATACTTCAAAGCTTCGCCCAAGCCGATGATTCCTATAAAATCCGGAGTACCTGCCTCAAATTTAAAAGGCAATTCATTGTAGGTCGTTTTTTCAAAATGCACCTCCCGAATCATTTCACCACCTCCTTGCCAAGGTGGCATTTGCTCCAACAGAGCTTCCTTGCCATAAAGCACCCCGACTCCGGTCGGACCATAAACTTTATGCCCAGAAAAAACAAAGAAATCGCAATCCAGTTCTTTCACGTCCACCGGCAAATGCTGGACAGCCTGTGCTCCGTCTATCAGCACTTTAGCTCCTACAGCATGGGCTTTAGCGATAACCTCCCGGAGGGGATTCACAGTACCCAAAACATTTGAAACATAAGCCATACCTACCAGCTTCACTTTTCCGGTCAGCAAATCGTCCAAACGCGACAAATCCAGTTCCCCGCTATCCGAAAAAGGCAACACTTTCAACAGGGCACCTTTCCGTTCGCACAGCATTTGCCAAGGCACGATATCGGCATGATGCTCCATTTCGGTGACCAGAATTTCATCCCCCTGCTGAATGAAAGCTTCCCCGAAAGACTGCGCCACCAGATTTATGCTCTCGGTCGTCCCGCGGGTAAAAATCACTTCCTTCAGGGAGGCGGCACCAATAAACCGGCGCACCGTTTCACGGGCTTCCTCATTGGCATCCGTGCATTTATTGCTCAAGAAATGAACCCCTCTATGGACATTGGAATTGTATTTCAGGTAATATTCATTCATTTTTGCAATAACCTGAAGAGGACGCTGGGCAGTTGCCCCGTTATCGAGATACACCAAGCGCTTCCCGTAAATTTTCTCTTCCAGGATCGGGAAATCCGCCCTTACTTTTTCTACATCAAACATATCACAATATTCTCTATTCCCTAATGTTTACTCCCGGCGATCATTTTTTACACTGCATCCTGCAGTTATAACACTTTGAAAGTTCGCCTCTCAGACGTTTTTCCACCAATTCATCAATTTTCCCGCGCAAGGGCTCCAGCTTCACCCGCCGGATAATCTCATGGGCAAAACCGAACATCATCATCATCCGGGCCTCTTCCTGGCCGATACCTCTCGAACGCAAATAAAACATGGCCTCTTCATCGATCTGTCCTACCGTAGCACCATGGCTGCATTTGACATCATCAGCATTGATCACCAGCTGTGGCTTCGTATTGACCCGGGCTGATGCGGACAATAACAAATTATTATTTACCTGATAGGCTTCCGTCTTCTGAGCATCGGGCCAAACACGTATACAGCCGCAGAAGTTGGCTAAAGCCGTATCATCCATAACACCTTTGTAATGTTCGTTACTCAAACAATGAGGAGCAATGTGATCGATACAGGAAAAATTATCGACAATCTGATTTTTGTCCAGCACATAAACTCCGTACAGGCCGCATTCTCCGCCTTCCTCATTCAAAGCGACATATACATTATTCCGGACTATCTCACCGTATAAAGTCACGATATTACTCTCAAAAGCAGCATTCCGCCGCTCCGAAACCAATACGGTATTTATCTGGGATGCTCCCGAATGCTGATTCTGCACCTGATAATATTCCATCCGGGCATTCTCTTCGAGGTACACCTCCGTCGCATTGTTCATCAGAAAATTAAAATTCGACAAGGTATGATCACAGACCAAAACGGTAGCCCTGGCATTTTTCCCCAGAATAATCAGATTGCGCTGAAAACCCATCAAATCCCCCTTAGCCCTCAAAAGGTTAATGATCTGCAGTGGCTGTTCCAGTATCACCTCATCCGGCACGTACACAAACACCCCGTCCTGTGCAAAAGCAGTATTTAAAGCAATCAATCCGTCTTTACGGGCAGCATCAGGATATTTATTGTAATACCGGCAGAATAGATCCGGATATTTAACGCTGGCTTCCTGCAAACTGCACACCACCACCTCCTCCGGAAGTTCAGGCTGTATGTTTTCTTCCAGCCACCACCCATTTACGGTCAATACGGGATACGTTTCCAAATCCGTCACTGTGCAACGGAAGGCTTCATTCATATCCACTTCCTGGCGGATTTTTTTCAAAACAACCTGATAATCTTTGCCAAACAAAGGCAAAAGATTCAAATAAAGGTAATCTTCCTTCTTTTGAGGAATTCCCCCCAATTGAACAAACTTTTCAAAAGCGTCTTTTCTGCAGCCATTCATTACAGCCCCGCAACCTTTTTCCAACAAACCGTAGCCCTCTTTGAAAAGCGTTGCAAAATCGGCATTTATTTTTTCCGAATTCATACAAACAGATTTATGATCCAACCCCTGCAACGACCTTTGGCCTCTTAAAACCATTTACCGTCATTACCGGACCTTCCTTCTTACCTTTTTTTCAATTCTTCCTTAATCCAGTCGTATCCCTTCTTTTCCAACTCTGCCACTAACTCCCTACCGGCTGTTTTCACAATTCTTCCGTCATATAAGACATGAACGACATCCGGAACAATATAATCCAACAGACGCTGATAATGTGTAATTACGATGGTCGCATTATCCGGTTTCTTCAACATATTCACCCCATGGGCCACAATTCTCAGCGCATCAATATCCAAACCGGAATCCGTTTCGTCCAAAATAGCCAACTTAGGTTCTAATACCGCCATTTGGAAAATCTCGTTTTTCTTTTTTTCGCCTCCGGAAAAACCTTCGTTCAGGGAACGGTTCAGCAATTTATTATCGATACCCACCAATTCCATCTTTCCGCGGATCATTTTCAAAAAATCTGCAGGCGGATAAGGAGGTTGACTACGATATTTTCTGATTTCATTTACTGCCGTTTTGAGAAAGTTGACAGTGCTTACACCCGGGATTTCCACCGGATATTGGAAACTCATAAAAATGCCCTCCCGGGCCCGGTCCTCAGCCGGCAGTTCCAACAGATTTTTCCCGTTAAACTCAATTTCTCCCTCCGTGACCTCAAAACGTTCCCGTCCTGTGAGCACCGAAGACAAAGTACTTTTGCCTGCCCCATTGGGGCCCATTATGGCATGAACCTCCCCGGCTTTTATCTCCAGGTCGATTCCTTTTAATATCTCTTTGCCGTCGACAGCAGCATGTAAATTTTTTATTTTTAACATAGTTTCAACCTTTACTTTTTAAGCTATTCCATTCTTTCGTTCCCGATAACCCCTGTTTGTCTATCCTATCGATCCTTCGAGACTTATCTGTAATAATTTCTGTGCTTCAACAGCGAACTCCATCGGCATTTTATTCAGCACATCTCCTGCATACCCTTTGATGATCAAACCAACGGCTTCCTCCGTTGAGATTCCCCGCTGATTGCAATAAAAAATCTGATCTTCCCCGATTCTGGAAGTGGTGGCTTCATGCTCCACCTGCGCCGTAGGATTTCCGATCTCCAGGTAAGGGAAAGTATGAGCTCCGCACCGGTTCCCCAACAACAGCGAATCGCATTGGGAATAATTCCGTGCATTTTGACAATTTTTGGCCACTTTCACCTTCCCCCGGTAAGAATTACTGCTATATCCGGCCGAAATTCCTTTAGAGACAATCCGGCTCCGGGTATTGTTTCCCACATGGATCATTTTAGTTCCCGTATCCGCCTGCTGATAATTGTTGGTCACGGCAACTGAATAAAATTCACTCACCGAACCGTCTCCTTGCAGGATCGTACTGGGATATTTCCAGGTAATCGCCGAACCGGTCTCCACCTGAGCCCAGATCAGACGGGCATTCTCTCCCCGGCAAATCCCTCTTTTCGTCACAAAATTGTAAATACCTCCTTTTCCCTCCTTATCACCCGGATACCAATTCTGCACCGTGCTGTATTTCACCTCGGCATTGTTCTCTACGATGATTTCCACAATAGCGGCATGCAACTGATTTTCATCGCGTTGTGGTGCCGTACATCCCTCCAGATAACTCACGTAAGCATCATCCTCGGCAATAATCAGGGTCCGCTCAAACTGTCCGGTATTCCTGGCATTGATCCGGAAATAAGTGGACAATTCCATCGGACACCTTACCCCCCGGGGAATATAAACAAACGAACCGTCGCTGAAAACAGCGGAATTTAAAGCTGCAAAATAATTATCCGAAAAGGGGACGACAGTCCCGAGATATTTTTTGACCAGATCGGGATGATTCCTTACCGCCTCAGAAAAAGAACAAAAAATAATACCACGCTCAGCCAATGTATCCTTAAAGGTCGTTTTCACCGACACACTGTCCATAACAGCATCCACGGCAACTCCCGAAAGCGCCATTTGCTCGCTCAACGGAATACCCAATTTATCAAAGGTCGCTTTTAATTCAGGGTCTATCTCTTTCCGGTTCTTCGTTTCCTTGGATTTAGGCGCCGCATAATAAACAATATCCTGATAATCGATTTCAGGAATATCCAACTTAGCCCAACGGGGCATCTTCATGGTCAGCCATTTACGGTAAGCTTTCAATCTGAACTCCAACAACCAGTCAGGTTCTTCTTTCTTGGCAGAAATATTCCGGATCACCTCCTCATTCAAACCCTTGGCGATCGTTTCGGTTTCCACATCGGTCACAAAACCATATTTATACTCGCCTCCGGTAACTTCTTCTATAATATTATCCATAAAAGCAATTAATTTATTACGAATCCAGCCGGCACATCCTCGCAGAACTCTGTCTGATCCTGCCTTCACCGGCCATTCTGTTGCCCGCCGATGACCAGCAGATTCTATCCACAAAAGTAAGAAATTTATTCAACACATCAATTTTTCCATTCCCAACATCTCGTCGATTCTTTGGATCGGGAGATAAATAAAACCAATATTATGCCAATCTCTTTTTTTCGATTATTTTTGTGACTTAAAGTCGCAGAATCTTAGAAAGAATCAAATTATGGCAAAATACACGGAATTATCTGCATTGGGAGAATTCAGACTGATCGACCACCTGACCCGTACCATCAAACACCAAAATTCCTCAACCCTAAAAGGGGTCGGAGACGACGCTGCGGTATTGGACTACGGAAATAAGAAAATCCTGGTCAGCACGGACATGCTGATTCAGGGCATCCACTTCGATCTAACCTACACTCCACTCAAACATTTGGGCTACAAATCGGTGGCAGTAAATGCCAGCGATATCTATGCCATGAACGGCACTCCCCGCCAACTCACCATATCTCTGGCCATATCCAACCATTTTTCTGTTGAAAGTCTGGAAGAATTTTATGCCGGCATATACCTTGCTTGCGAAGAATACGGAATCGATGTGGTAGGAGGAGATACCACCTCCTCCCAAACAGGCTTGTGCATCAGCATCACTGTTTTAGGAGAAGCCACAGAAGAAGAGATCGTCTACCGGAATACTGCTGGCGAAAATCAGCTGATCTGCGTCAGCGGAGATTTAGGAGCCGCCTATATGGGACTACAGCTTTTGGAACGTGAAAAAATGGTTTTCAAGAACGACGGACAAGCCCAGCCCGATTTCGCAGGATATGAATACATTCTGGAACGCCAGCTGAAACCGGAAGCCCGCAAAGATATCGTGGAATTGCTGCGCAAAAAGGAAATACTGCCGACCGCCATGATCGATGTGTCAGACGGACTGGCCTCGGAAATCCTGCACATTTGCAAAGGCTCCAAAGTGGGGTGCAACATTTACGAAGACAAAATTCCCATTGATTATCAAACGTTCAGAATGGCCGAAGAATTGAATATGAATGCTACGGTCTGCGCCCTGTCGGGAGGAGAAGATTACGAATTATTGTTTACTGCACCCCTGGAAAAATATGAGCTTTTATCTACCCTGCCGGGAATAAGCATCATCGGGCATACCTGCAAGGCCTCGGAAGGTTGTTATATGACTACCCGCGACGGAAATACTTTTGAACTGAAAGCACAGGGATGGAACCATTTTTCGGAAAATTCTCCGGAAGACAAATAAATCGAATCATGGAAAACGACTTACGGAAAATATTAAAGGAAATCCGGCAACATAGCGAAAACGGTAAACGGAAAGAGCTGACTTTCGCTTTGCGCACCTTGATGGGCAGACGGAAAGAATATTTTCATCTCAGTGAAAACGAATCCCTTCTCGACGAATATGCCGACGCCTTATATAAAATGTTGCTACTGGAACTCGACGAAGAAGAGGAAGAGAGTATCGAAATTGCAGAATTGGCCTACCTCGGCCTCGGAACTATCCTTAAAGGGGAAGGCCCGCACAAACCGGAATATTATAAACGAAGACTTTTACTATTACACTATTTTTGCGACTACTTCACCGATGCCATTATTGAAGTGTTTCTGGCACGCCACCGTGATGAAAACCGCCTGCAAGCACGAAATATCGCCATAGAATGCCTGGAAAAAATGCAGCTGTCAGACCTGTATTATCTGGAAGAAAATGAATCAGACTTTGTCAATAATGACGAACAAATCGCTGATGCCTGTAATACCATTGAAACCGGTCCCGAACTCTCAGAAGCAGAAAGAAGAGAAGCCGCTCTTTTGCATAAAGTGTTATACGCCTATCTGAAAGCCAAATATAAAAACTGAGAGCTGATCCAGCTCTCAGTACCCTTCTCATTAGTGATTCGAATAAAATCTTCTCTCTCCTCCACGCGGTGCAAATGACCGATGTCCTCTGTTTTCACCTTCTTCTCTGGGGCGTGCTTTTTTCACTACAATCTTTCTTCCCTGAAATTCGGTTTCGTTGAGGGCATTGATGGCATTCATTCCTTCCGTTTCATCTTCCATTTCGACAAAACCAAAACATTTTGAATTTCCGGTTTCCTTGTCCATAATGACTTTCGCAGAAGAAACTGTACCATGTTCTCCGAAAAGAGTTGCGAGGTCGTCACTAGTGGTAACGGCACTCATTTTTGCTACAAAAATATTCACAATAAAAAAATTAAAAAAATTAAACATGTAGAAGGGTACGTAGTAAGACATTTTTAGTTACAAAAACACAAAACTAAGATTCTTCTATGACCGCAAATATAAACTAATTTATTCATTATCAGAAAAGAAATAAGCCGATATTTTCATCGAATAGAGAAAAATGATTTTTTATTCAAAATTATTTGTACATTAAAACAAAACATTTACCTTTGCACACACAAATGAAACGATGGTGTCATAGCTCAGTCGGTAGAGCAAAGGACTGAAAATCCTTGTGTCCCTGGTTCGATTCCAGGTGATACCACAACAAGAGGCTGTCTAACAAACAAAAGTTAGGCGGCCTTTTTATTTGCAAAAATTAATTGTACTATTATCATCATTTTGTAGCAAAAGTGCCGGGAGCCGTCAGCATATTTCCGTCATATTCGGGTTTCCACTTCATCTCCTCCCATGAGGGGGCATCCAGCAATT
>CAZMAE010000065.1:0-9481 GCA_964564205.1 uncultured Odoribacter sp.
TTGCTTACGGCGGGAGTATTTTGTTTGTTGTTGGCATACTTCTTCAGGTGAAAATTGATATAAAAATCAATGTGGTGGATCAGCGTAGTTTGCTGTTTTTAGTTGTGGCGTTAGGTGCATGTTGGACTATTATGGTTTTCAGTGAATGGTTGGCAAGGTTCAGTAATTGTCTGACCAAATCCTTAACTGTTATAGGAAAAGATAGCCTGTATATTTTCGCTTTGCATATGCTTTGTTTTGAGATTATAAAAATTGTTCTTCCTATGCCAGAAAATGAAAAGTGGATATATGGATGGGGGATAATTTTATTGGTTGGGGGAATTGCGCTTTCCTTGCTTATTAGTCTTGGAATAAAAAAATGGTTAGTGACGTTACAGCGTTTTTTTTATAAGCGCTTTCTGATAGAAACTAAATAAAAAAAGTGATGGAAAAAAATCATTCAGATACTATAAATTATCTGCGTTTTTGGATGACTATTGTTGTCCTGATCTTCCATGCTTATACAATTGTACAGACTGTGGGATGGTTAAAAACAGGGCATCCGGTTTATCAGTTTTTGTCTTACAATCTGTCATTGCTGATTGGTAATATTGCTGTTCCGTTTTTCTTTTTTATATCCGGATATCTTTTTTATTTCCAGGGTAAACCGGATTATTTCCGTAAGCTGAAAAGTCGTTTCCATTCGCTTGTTATTCCTTATTTTTCATGGAATTTGCTGACTATTGTATTATTTTATTTTTTTCAGCATCTTCCTTTTACAGAAGGTTTATTCAGTGGGTATCACAAACTGATTTCGGATTATACTTTTGGAGATTTTCTCCGGGCTTTCTGGGATTGCGGGGATTGGAGCAAGGGAAACGGTAAGCCTTTACTTTTTCCGTATTGGTACATCCGTAATTTGATTGTTTTGATTCTTATTTCCCCGTTGATTTATTGGTTGAATGTTTATTTGAAATATTATTGGTTAATCGTTGCTGGTCTGGTATGGTTATTAACCCCTCATCTGGCATCTACTGACAGCAGTGTTTTTAGTTTTGGTATCGGGGCTTATTTGGGAATTAACCGGATGAAAATTAATTTATCTCCTGCTCTGTTTAAGATAGGATTGGCAGTTTGTATAACCTTGGCAGGTTTGCTTAATTTCTTTTTATATCATCCGGTAGAGAATATTACTCCTGTAGCTGCTTTACGTCTATTTATTATATGTTCTGTACCGGTAATTTATACTATTTTTTATCGCAAAGTGGAAAAAGGACGATGGAAAATTGCTCAGAAATGGCTGAACTCCACTTTTTTCATTTACTCGTTCCATATCTTTTTTATGATGGCTTTACGGAAAGGGGAGATAAAATTGTTCCCGGGGGCTTCGGACGTTTTGTCGGTGTTTTTTTATCTTTCATCGGTGGTGATAACTTTTTTTGTTTCCTATGGAGTATATGCTTTGTTGAGAAAATATATGCCCAAAGTTCTGGCTGTCATGTGCGGGGACCGTTGCTGAATCGTATTTCATTGAAAAGAAGAATACGCAATTTCTTGTCAAATCGGTAGAGGGTTAGAACTTGTGACCGAAAATCTGAATTTAAAAATTATTGTTTTTAGGCAGGAAATAAGAAAAGACAGATAAAACATAGCGATTATCATGTAAAATTCATTATCTTTGCAATAAAATATCCGGAATGTCAATATTTGATTGGATCGAAAACCGAGAAATGACAGGCCTTCCTACATTTTCATACAAGGAGGTCTGCACATCTTTTCCGTCACTGTCTGCAAGGGTGGTGTCGAATGAATTGTATCGCCTGGGGAAACTCAAGCGCATACAATCGGTACATAAAGGATTCTATACCGTTGTGCCGGTCCAATTCAAAGACAGAGGCATAGTTCCTCCTTATAATTATATAGGCCAGTTGATGGCGTATCTGGGAAGGCCCTATTATATAAGCCTGTTAAGTGCCGGTGTACTTCACGGAGCCGCGCATCAGCGTCCACAAAAATTGTCTATGATGACAGTGCCGCCACGCATCACATTCTCCAAGAACAGCAACGGTCAGCTATTTTGGGGTTACAGGGCAGAGATTCCGCAGAATCTGCTGCGCCGGACGAACTCCGATACCGGAGTGATCCTATTCTCCAATGCCGAACTTACGGCGATTGACTTGGTGCAATATTGCCATCTTATAGGCGGCCTTTCTTCCGCAGCCACAGTTATTGAAGAACTGGTTGAAAAAACCGATTTCAGTAAGCATGGCGATGAGTTGCTTCGGTGTACGACATTCTCCACACTTCAAAGACTCGGATATATTTTAGACAATGTATTGGGTAACCAAGAACAGGCAGAATCGATAGAACATCTGTTGCAGCCCTATTTTAAGGATCTGAAATACCGGCCTCTTTCAGCCGACAAGCCGACAGATAATGTAAATAAGGCTTCGCGATGGAAAATATTAATGAATCAAGATATAGAACCGGACGAATGGTAATCAAATCAGCCATCCAACAATGGCGTGAACATGCACCATGGACAGATGTTGCATTCATTGAACAGGATCTCGAATGAAGGAAAAATGTTTTTTACAGGGAAATGTTTTGCTTTCTCAGATATTTTTCATAACTTCTGAACGTTTTAGATAGCAGGGATAGAAAAGAAACTTAATTATTAACGAAAAATCTGAAGATTATGATTAAGTATGTGATTCGTGCCAAGAAAAATCCTCAGACTAAAGAGGTAAAGTACTATCCGCAGGCAGCTCCCGTAGAAGTTATGACTTTGAAAGAAATCATCGGACGGATAGAGAAGACTTCCACAGTGTCTAGTGCAGACTGTAAAGCTGTGCTCGATGCGTTGCAGTATGAAGTGATCGCAGCTCTGAAGGATGGGAAGAGCGTGCGTTTGGGCGACTTAGGGTCGTTCCGTCTTACGATCTCATCCGAAGGTGTGGATACGGTTGAAGGAGCAAAGAAAAAGGGGACATCGCTGATCAAGGCTGTCAAAGTACAGTTTCACAAAAGTGTTGTTATGGATGAAGCTTTACAAAAGAAATCCCTTAGTTTCAACTATCTCGAGAGTGTTTCCGACAGCGCTGCAGCTGAACCTGAAACGCCGGTTGCTTAAAACTGTTTTGTTTTGAGGAAAACCTGGATGCGCATCTCAATAATTCTAGATGCGCATCTCAACTGTTTGAGATATGCATCTCAACAATTTGAGATGTACATCCGGGTTTTATCAGATGTGCATCCAGGTTTATCCGGATGTGCATTCAGGTTGTTTTAAATGTACATATTACATTTCCTATACGGTAATCATTGACTTCCACGTTTTTGTCTCCGGGTCGTATTGCTTGATCGGGCGGGCGGGGCAACCGCCGGCAAGGGTGAGAGGGGGAACGTCGCGGGTGACGACACTGCCGGCTGCGATGACAGAGTGGCGGCCGATGGTGACGCCGGCAAGGATGACGGCGTTGGCGCCTACCCAGACGTCGTCTTCGATAACGATAGGGGCGGTTGAAACGCCTTGTGATATGATCGTTTGTGTCGGGTCCGTGTAGTTGTGGTTCAGGCCGGAAACGACGATTCCCTGTGCCAGGTTGACATCGTTGCCGATGCGGACGGGACCGATGATGGTGTTGCTCAGGCCTATGCGGCAGCACGAACCGATGATGACATCGCCAACCATGTTGTTGACGGTGGAGAAGTTTTCGATGACGGAGCGGGAGCCTATGCAGAAGGCATTAAAGGGGACGATGTCCATGCGCGTGTTGCGGCAGATGACGGAGTGTTTGCCGCGCCGGATGTAAAGAAAACGGCAGCAGCGGAGCCACCGTCGCGGACGCGTCCGGACGGGATGGACCAACATCCGGTGGACGAAGGATTTGAGGGAGGGATTGCCCTTTATTTTTTCTTTCAGCCGATTGAGCATGGCGGTTAGCGAGTTTGTTCGATAATTTTAATGATTTGTTTTTCGGCATTGGTTTTTATGCGGAATTCTACGCGGCGCGAATGGATTTTGTCTTCATCTCCTTCCGGAGTGAGGATCGGTTTACTCGACGAGAGCCCGTTGGCCGTGACGTGGCGTTGGGTCCAATCGAACAGTTCTTCGTCTTCGATGTTCGACAACAAGTATTCCAGTACTTTGCGGGTACGGTTCTGGGACAATTCCATGTTTTTGAAATAAGCCTGCCGCGGGGAAGATTCTCCTTCCCATTCGCTGGAGGTGTGGCCTTCGATACGGATTTCTTCGAGATCGTTTTTGTATTTCGGATCCTTTAGGATTTGGAGAAATCGGGGGAAAAAGTTGTCGAGGATCTTTTTAAATTTGTCGTTTAGTTCGGCACTTCCGACCTGGAAAAGGATTTCCGGGTATTCGAAACGAATGGACAACGAGGAGGCATCGAAAACGGCATTCCATTCCCGCAGATTGGTGCTGAATTCTTCCCGCAGGTCGTTGGTCAGTTCTACCTGTATTTTTTCGTAGTCGGTGGCTACCGTAGCCATTTGGTTTTTTTTCTCGATGGCATCGGACATGTAGCCGATAGAAATGAAGAGAAAGACCAGCATGAGTACGAATGTCACGCCGGCGATGGCTGTCCAGGGAGATTCTTCGTTGTTCTGAAAAAAATAGATCATTGGAGCGGTTATTGATTTTCGTTGGTTTCGGTTGATTTGTACAGGGCCTGATGACTTTGGTTCAACTTCTTCAGAATACTTTGAAGCGTAGAAATAAACCGGGTCAGCTCTTGGGTTTCCTGGGCTCGTTTTTCATCCATCTGACGAATTTGAACGGCGACTTGTTCTCCGTTCGATTTGACCAGTTCGGACAGTTCGTCCACCTGGGCGGTGATTTTATGGTTGGTGTAGGTAATTCCTTTTTCAACTAGGGTGGCAAGATTGTCGTTTGTGGTCTGGGTGGCCTGCAGGAGTTGCTGCAGCTGTTCGTAGAGCCGGCGGTTTTCATCCTGGGTGATGCTCAGGTATTGCGATTGTTTTTGCATGATCTGCGAGGTGTTGCGTGCCAGATCGTAGAGGGCTTTATCCTGAAACAGTTCGGTGGTTTGGACGGTTCCGTCGGGTGCCTGTACGACGCCCGCTTTATGTATATTGTCTTTGATGGCGATCAGTAGGCTGAGTATTTCTTTCTGGGTGTTCAGCAGGGTTTCCGGCAAGGTTTCTTTCTCCCGGCGGATGCCGTAGAATCCGGGGAAAAGCTTAAGGACCAATGAAGAGACCACGCCGCTGATAATGGTCAGAATGGTGGTTTTCAGGCCCGTAAGAAGTTGGGGCAGGGAAGAGCCGATGTTTTCCTGATCGAAACCCAGCAAGGTATAGGTGATCCCGGCAAAAGTTCCCAACAGGCCCAGTGAGATCACGATGGAATTGAGCGTCTGACGGTTGTAGCGAAATTTTCCTGCGAAAGGAAAGAGGAAAATGATCAGTGAGCAGATTACGGGGAGTAGAGTGTTCATAATAAATCGCTTAAGAGTTAATGCTTTGATAGACTTTCAGTACCTGGCGTGCGGTGGCTTGCCAGGAAAAATTGCGGATGCGTTGCAATCCGTAGTTTATTTGTTTTTGATAGAGATCCGTATTCTTTTCTAGAGACAAAATAGTTTCGGCTATTTCATGGCTATTGGCAGGATTCACTAGCAGTGCTTCTTTTCCGGCCACTTCAGGCATAGAGGAAATATTGGACGTAATGACCGGGGTGCCGCAAGCCATGGCCTCAAGTATAGGAATACCAAATCCTTCGGAAAGTGAAGGAAACAGGAAGACGAAGGCTTCATTATAGAGTGCCGGCAAATCTTCGCCGGGGATATATCCGGTGAGGCGGATATAGGGTTTTAAAAAGGTTATGTTTTCTTTGTCCAGTATAGAATAAATGTATTCTTCATTCAGACTGCTGATGACAAGCGGCTTAGGCTGACAGGAATGCTGACAGTAAATGGCATAGGCTTTCAGCACGCCTGTGACGTTTTTACGCGGATCGGTATTCCCCAGAAAAAAAAGGTAGTCTTTTTCCATACAGTATTTCCGGGTAACAGAATATGCATTTTCTAATATCCGGTATTGGGGACTATAGCCGTTATAAATTACCGTCAATTTGGGACCTAACGAAAATCTTTTTTGTATGTTGGCATATTCGGTTTGCGATACGGTAATTATTTTCCGGCATTCCGGAAGGATCCGCGGTACGATGAAACGCCGGTAATACCAACCGAGGTTTTGATACCAGGAAGCGTTTCCACGTTTTTTCTCTCCCATAAAGATGATATCGTGCAGGGTCAGCACCAAGGGACAGGAACAATGCAGAGGAGCCGTGTTGCTGGTGCAGTGCACGATGTCCGGTTTTATTTTCCGGATGGCATGGGGCAGAGCGATTTGTTCCCAAAGAGGATAGGTGGGACATTTGATTTCAAGTACATGAAAATGGTCCGTTGAAGCCAGACAACGATCTTCGCCCGGAGCTACGAGAATGTAGTATTCGTTAGCACGATCGAGTTGTTGCAGCTGGCGGATAAATTCCAGTGCTACAAAATCCATTCCATGTTTTTGGCGGCGGAATATGCGTTGGGCTTCGATGGCTATTTTCATTGTTTTTTTTCTGTATGAATGAATTGGGAATTGGCCCCTTTTATGCGGAACATATTGAGTACCATGGACAGAAAAAGTACCGGCAGTTTGCGGATTGATTTTTTGAAAGCGTCATCCACCATTTTGTCAGGAATTCCCAGGCAAAGGGTGATTCCGATGATGATGAACAAGCTCCACCATTTCAGGGCCAGCGGCCAGTCGACGATTTGCATGATGGTGCCCATGATGATGATGCCTCCGAACAGAATCAGCCGCGGGGGAAGCAGCCATTGGATCAGTTTGTCGCTGTAGTCGATGTTGCCGGAAAGGATCGCTCCCGGCAGGTCGCGGAACACCCGTCCCCACTGGGCAAACTGCGTGGCAATCCAGCGGCGGCGCTGTTTGGAGAAACCTGCTTCGTCCTGGGTTTTTTCATCGTACACATAAACGTGATCAAGAAATTCGACAAATATCCTTTGTTTCAGCAGCAGGGCTTCGAGCTCTTTGTCTTCGCCTGTGGTATGCAATTCTTTTACATTCTTTAAAAACAGGGAATAGTCAAAAGCCATGCCGGAACCGATCAGGGCGGAAGAAATGCCTACGCGGACATGTCCGCGGCGGAAAATGGAATTGTTAACTTCTTCGCTGATTCCGTCGAGAATGGCGATTTCGGTGTTGCGGTTTTTGGCTGTACGGTGCGCCTGAATGGCCAGCACTCCGGCATCGATCACTTTGTTGATTTCCTGCAGAAAGTTGGGGTCGACAATGTTATCGGCATCCAGGATGACAACAGCATCGAATTTGTCCCTGGGAAGGGTGTCCATGGCCAGGTTAAGGGCTTTTGCTTTGGAACTGTTTTCGTAGGTGGCTTTTAACAGGGTAATCGGTAATTGTGCCAGGCGTTTGTCGGTGGCGTCCTGCATGTGGTCGGAAATGACAACGACTTCGTACAAATCCCGGGGATAGTCCTGACGGAAAAAGGAACGAACCGTCTCTTCTATGATGCGGTCTTCCTTGTAGGCCGGAAAAATGACGGCGAAACGGTGCTGGCGCCGGGCATCGGGGTAGCGGACATCCCGCCGGATCAATGAAGCTAAGGTGTAGAACAGCGGATAGGCAACGATCAGCGTTGCGATAATCCAGCAGATGTATTCAAACAAATAGAATATGTCCTTAATATTCATTACGATGACGTTTTATTTTTCAAACGGAAGAAATCCATGCATCCTTCCACGGCAGCTTTCAGTTGCGCTATTTTCCAATGCAGCAAATTTACAATTAAATTTTTGGGAACAGCAATAATCAATTGGTAAAGTATAGCTATGATCCGCGCTATTTTCGGACGGTTGCGCCAGGTGTACAGCAGGCGGTTGCGGGTCAGGTAATACGTTTTTAACGGACTGTCTGTTCCGGTGGTGCTGCTTTCCCGGTGATAGACCGTGCAACGCGGGTCGTACAGTAATTGGTAGCCCGCACGGGACATACGGCTGCACCAATCCATTTCTTCGTAGTAAAGGAAATAGATTTCAGGCATCAGACCGGCTTTTTCGATGGCTTCGCGCCGGACCAGCATGGCTGCGCCATGGAGGAAAGCCGTGGCCGCCGGTGTATCATATTGGCCTTCGTCGGGTTCGTTATAGCCGATGCTCTTGTTGCGAAGGGTGTATCGGGTGAGCGGAGTGAAGCCCGCATACTGGATGTTCCGGGGAGGGGCAGCAAATTTGATTTTCGGGGATACGGCGGCGGCTTGTGGGTTGCGTTCCAGCGTGTCGCAAAGAAAATGCAGGCTGTCGTCTTCCACAAAAGTGTCGTTATTGAGCAGGAAGAGGTATTTGCCCCGGGCTTGGCGGATGCCGAGGTTGTTCCCTCCGGCAAAGCCCAGGTTTTTTTCGCTGCGGATAACGGTAATGTCCGGAAAATGTTCCTGCAGCAAGAGCGCTTCGTTCTCCCGGGAGCCATTGTCCACTGCGATGATTTCACAGGAAACGGTATGCACTTGAGTTTGCAGGGAAGTGATCATTTCCACGGTGTCCTGTAAACCGTTGTAATTGACTGTAATGACGGATATGTCAGGCTGTGGTCTCATGATCGGCGGACTCTTTATCGTAATAGGGGATGGTGAACAAGAATGCGTATAGGCAACTCATGATGATACCGTGGGGGTAAGTTGAGACGTCAGTCGCATAAGCCGCGACCAATACGCCGGATATACCGGCAATAAAGGCAATCAGAATGCCCTGTAGTTTTTTGTCTTTTACCACAAAAACAGCTGTATAGCTGGCTTTTATCAATATGATGAATAGCAGGGTAAAGTAGAGAATGAGTCCTACGATTCCTGTTTCAATCCAGTAGGCCGTATGTAAGGAGTCCGGAGGTAATTTGGCCAATGGAGTCTTTACATTAAAGCGGTCGGCTCTACCTCCGCTTAATCCCAGTCCTATGCCGAACGGTTTCTCTTTTAATAAAGGAATCATTTTGGCTCTATTGATGTAACGGACTTGCAGAGAAGCATCCTCACGATCGAAGGTGCTGCGCATTCGCCGGATTAAGGCGTTGCTGTTGCCGATCGTCGTTTGAGTAAGAAGAAATAAAGCGACTACAAATAAACTGCCGCCGATCAGAATATGCCGGATATTTCTGCACATCAGGAGATATACGATTACTCCTACTATGGGAATAACGACAGCGCTTCGGGTGCCCGAAATCATCATGCCGTAAAACGAAGCGACGGCGGTGCCCCAAAAGAACAGTTTTATCCACCATGACCGGACATAAAGGCCGGTTATACCGAATATGGTTACAGACAAGCCCATTGTTGTTCCGAAATTTGCAGCATCCGACAAAAAGGAAAAATAGCGTATTCCGTCATACAGGATGTGGGTCTGTGCTGCTCCTTCCACAAAAAGCCAGCGCAGTT
>CAZMAE010000066.1:0-11675 GCA_964564205.1 uncultured Odoribacter sp.
CAGCCATCCTGAAATCAAAGGTTTAACTTTCGTTGATGATTTTATTGTTAAAAATAATAAAGTCATAGTAAAAAACGTACGGGATGATTCTATTTTTATGATATATGAGCTTCCTGATTTACAATATATTAAAGATCCTCAAGGATATAGAGGTTTTATGGAAATAAATTCCATAACGGGAGATATTGTTTATGTAAATCAGTATTTAAGGAGGTTTGATATAATTTCGTTATCTGGGCAAATAAAAAGTCTTAATGTATATGAAAATACAGAAGGACCTATCATTAAAGGAAGTAAACTTGATTATTTAAATAGCATTACTTACTATTTTGGTGTAATGGCTAATTCGAAAAGTATATATCTTTATTATGTCGGGAAAACAGGAAATGAAATTTTGCAGTTGCCATGGTCTTTCCGATCATGGCAACTGCAAAAGGCCTCTGGGTGCCTCTCTGCTACTATTATCTGGAAGAAGCGGGTGGCTCTAAGTAACTGTAAACTTTGAACTCTGAAACTTTCATTGTCCCAAAACTTCCAGCTTTTTCCCGGTCTTTTCGATGATGGTGCGGAGGTACCATTCGGGTAGCGGGGGATTTTCCACTTTGGGATTTTTTTCACCGGGGACCGGAGTTTTGATATTTCCGTCCATATAGCGGCAGAAAAGATATCCATAAAAGTCGCGCCAGGTGTCTACCAGTTGGTTGCCCGTATTGCACGAAAAATCGGTCAGGAATTCTACGGCCAGGGCAGGGTCCTTGGGATATAGCGCCGAGGCACCTGCATCGGTGATTCCGACAAAGTTTTTATATTGCGTTTCGAGGGCTTTTTGTTTGGCCCTGATTTCCGGGTGAATGGCATTGTAACGGGTGTAGGCAAAATTGGTCACCTGATTGAACACCCAGAAAGCGGCTTTGTCGGTGAATTGCATCATACTGCCGTTGCCTTCGGCAAAAGCGAAGGGTACGCGGGTAGAGCAGGAGTACATCGGAAAATATACGGTGCTGGCGGCATCGTCCACGCCAAACCACAGTATGCCTCCGATGGCATCGGGCAGCCAGTTGCGGCTTTGGGCGACGAAGGTGAAACCCGTTTGCTGGGTGGCGGTGGCCCGCTCGTGTACATATTCCTTGCCGTCGACCTTGAAAGTCATCGGTCGCCATCTGTAGGGACATTCGTAGGGGCCTGCGCCAGGATCCTTGCTCATATCCAGCTCGGTGCCTTCGAGATGATCGCGCATGAAGTCCATCACTTGCAGCACATCTACTTTTTCATCGGGTTTGATCCAGAGGGGCATGCGATTGACGGCATATCCTTTATCATCGCGCTGGATATTTCCTTTGGCATACTCCCAATAAGGCGACATGCCGGCATTTACGGCGTTGAAAAAGGCGAATACCCGGATTTCGCAAGCCCTGGCGCCACTGAAATCTACGGGAGCATAGGTGTCCGAGAAACTGAAGTCGGCATTGCGGGCGTCCTGGGGGTAGAAGCCTTTCTGGCGGGCGAAGGAAATGACGTCTTGCGAATAAACGGTAGTGACTTCCTTGTCGTAGATTTTTTTCATCCGGTCCGAAGAGATGGAAGTTTTTCCTTCCAGCGGGAAGGTAGTGATCCGGGCCTGATTGGCATGAGCGCATACATAGCCGTCCGGTATCATGCGGGCAACCCATACGGCTCCTTTTTCTCCTTCGCCTTTCCCGATCATTTCCAGAATCCATACTTCATCGGGATCGGAGAGAGAAAACGACTCTCCTTCGCTGGCATATCCGTATTTTTCAACCAGGTCCGTCATGACGACAATGGCTTCGCGGGCGGTCCGGGCGCGTTGGAGGGTGACATAAATCAGGCTGCCGTAGTCCATGATGGCGCCGCTTTGTTTCCAGAGCTCCTTCCGGCCTCCGTATGTGGTTTCGCCGATGGCCAGCTGGTGTTCGTTCATATTGCCGACAACATTGTAAGTCTGTGCGGCCTGAGGGATCTGCCCCAGGAATTTGCCGGTGTCCCATTCGTAAATGTCCATCATTGTGCCTGCCGGCCAGTTCCCTGCCGGCCAATGGTACAGCTCGCCGTACAGCACATGGGAATCGGCAGAATAGGTGATCATGGTGGAACCGTCCTTAGTGGCTCCTTTCGTCAGTAGAAAATTGGTGCAGGCAGAGCCCTTCATCAGGCCGGCTGCCAGGATAAGCACGCTAATGGAGAAAATTCTGAACATAAGATTTAGATTAAGACTGAATGATTTTTGTTTAGAAACGGTGCGCATTCAACGAATGCGGTCGTATGATTTTAATAAAGCGATGTCTTTGATGATTCCGCGGATGGCCAGCCAGGTGAAGATAACCCCGATCACCGGGAAAACGAAACTGATGTTGGCTGACCATTCAGAGCCGGTGCTTTCTGCCAGTCGCCTGATTTGCAGCCACGTCAGCGCCAACAATCCCAGTTGAAGGATGATGTTGACGGAACAGAGCCGCAGTTGCAGAAACAAGGCGGGCTTTACTGTTTTGGATTTTTTGGGGTGTATGAATATGGTGACGAGGGCCAAAGCGGTAATGAGGACATTCAGGATCAGGGAATACCAGTTCCAGGCGATAAAGGCCGTGTTGGTACCGGTCTCCACGACTTTAGAGGTGTAAAAGGCATAAATGTGATGATCCGGAGTGGAATCGATGAAGGAGGCTGCCGGAATAAAAAACATCAGTCCTGTTACAATGGCGGTGCAGAGTAAAAACAGGGATTGAATACGTTGAATCATGACTGCTTATCGTTTAAAGTTTATGTTATGAGTAATGTATTGAAATCGGTCCGGAATGTCATGGTATGTCATGGCCTGAGGACAAAACATGGATGAAGTACCTTCCGGGAACTGATCATCAGGATGGGCTGTCGGCGGCGAGTCTGTCCAGGGTATAGCGGATCAGTCTTTGCATATTCCCTTGGTAATCGGCCGAGCCCTCTCCGGTGATCCGATTGGCGATGATGAGACAAATCGTCGTGGAATGATGTCCCAGCAGGTTGCATAATCCTGTGATGGGAGCGCTTTCCATTTCATAATTGGTGATTTTGTACTTATCATAGCGGAAATCGGTGATCCGGGCATTAATGTCCGGCATAGCCAGAGGCAGGCGGAGGATGCGGCCTTGCGGGCCGTAAAAACCGACGGCTGTCAGGGTCACTCCTTTGATGGTGTACCTGGCATCGTGCAGGCGATTGACCAGTTCGGGGGCGGCATTGACCACATAGGGACGGGCTGCCAGCGGAGTCCATCGGCAATGGGTGGTAAAGGCTTCTTCGAAAGAAGGGTCGCAGACTGCTTCATGACCGGCATAAAAACGCAGCACTCCGTCGCATCCGATGTTTTTTTCGGAGATGACAAACGAATTTACCGGAATATCGGCTTGCACGGAACCCGAGGTGCCGATGCGCACGATGTTGAGCCGGCGGTTCACCGGATTCAGTTCCCTGGTTTTCAAATTGATGTTGGCCAACGCATCCAGTTCGTTGATCACGATGTCGATGTTGTCGGGCCCGATGCCGGTGGAAAGGACGCTTAACCGGTGTCCCCGGTAAGTTCCGGTGATGGTGTGAAATTCCCGGTTGCTTTTTTGGAGTTCCACCTGTTCGAAATGAGAGGCGATCGTTTGGACCCGTCCGGGATCGCCGACCAGAATGACATCGTCTGCCAGATCTTCAGGCAATAGATGCAGATGGAAAATACTTCCGTCCGGGTTGATCAGGAGTTCAGATGATTTTATAGCCATATTGTTTCGTTTACAAAATGATATGCCGTATTTACACTTCGGAGAGGCCCGGTTGGGGAAAATGTCATTGACCCCGGGGCTTCCCGGTTGAATATTGCATCAAATTTAGATAAAATGCCGCTATCAAGCAATGATGTAGGGCGATAAATAAAAAAAGAGCACCTCCGGGCTTCGGAAATGCTCTTTTGGATAGGGAACAGGAGTTATTTGGCGTAGTTGATGGCCCGGGTTTCGCGGATCACCGTCACCTTCACCTGTCCCGGATAGGTCATTTCGTCCTGGATCCGCTTGGCGATATCGAAAGATATCTTTTCGGCTTCGGCATCTGAAATTTTTTCACTGCCCACCACCACGCGCAGTTCCCTTCCGGCCTGAATGGCATAGGTTTTGACAACTCCGTTGTACGAGAGGGCGAGATCTTCCATGTCTTTCAGACGTTTGATGTAGGATTCCACCACTTCCCGGCGTGCTCCCGGCCGTGCTCCCGAAATCGCATCACAAGCCTGTACAATGGGGGCGATGAGCGTTGTCATCTCTATTTCCTCGTGGTGGGCGCCGATGGCATTGCAAATGTCCGGTTTCTCCTTGTATTTCTCGGCCAGTTGCATACCCAGAATGGCGTGTGGCAATTCGGGTTCATCGTCGGGCACTTTGCCAATATCGTGGAGCAGACCGGCGCGTTTCGCTTTCTTTACATTGAGTCCGAGTTCGGCAGCCATGATGGCGCACAGGTTGGCTGTTTCGCGGGCGTGCTGCAACAGGTTCTGCCCGTAGGAAGAACGGTATTTCATTTTCCCGATCAGCCGGATCAGCTCCGGATGCAGTCCGTGGATTCCCAGGTCTATGGTAGTGCGCTTACCGGTTTCAATGATTTCCTCTTCGATTTGTTTTTTCACTTTATTGACCACTTCTTCGATGCGGGCAGGATGAATACGTCCGTCGGTCACCAGTTGGTGGAGGGAGAGACGGGCGATTTCACGCCGTACGGGATCGAATCCTGAGAGTACGATGGCTTCGGGGGTGTCGTCTACGATGATTTCGACACCGGTAGCAGCTTCAAGAGCCCGGATATTGCGCCCTTCCCGGCCGATGATGCGGCCTTTGATTTCGTCCGAATCGATGTGGAAGATCGACACCGCATTTTCGGTGGCCGTTTCAGTGGCTACCCGCTGGATGGTTTTGATCACCACCTTTTTGGCTTCCATGTTCGCTGTCATCTTGGCTTCTTCCATGATCTCATTGACGTAGGAAATGGCTTCCGTTTCGGCTTCTTCCTTCAGGGAGTTGATCAGTTTTTCTTTGGCTTGTTCGCCTGACATTCCCGAGATGGCCTCCAGTTGTTCGATCTGTTGTTTCTTGATCTTGTCCAGTTCGGCAATTTTCTTTTCGATGAGTTCTTTTTGTACCTCGATGTTGCTTTGCTGGCTCTGAATGTCTTTGGTTTTGCGCTGAATCTCTTCCAGTTTCCGCGAAATGTCCGTTTCCTGCTGTTTCAGTTTGTTTTCGGCCACCAGCAGCTTATTGTTCCGTGCAGCGGCTTGCTTTTCGTGTTCGGCCTTGATTTGCAGAAATTTTTCTTTTGCCTGCAGAATTTTATCTTTTTTGATGACTTCGGCTTCCGCCTCGGCTTCTTTGAGAATGTTTTGTGCCCGGTATTTCATGGCTAAACGCATGATCAGCCAGCCTATCGCTATTCCGACCAATAAAGCTATTGCCACTCCGATGATCATATTTGTCATATTACTGTGAATTAATTAATTTATAATATATAGTTACTATTTTTTTTCAATGAGCAGGAACGCTTTCCGGAATATGCATAAAAAAACCCGCACTATTTCTTTTTAATAAAACCCCTTGTATGACACGGGTAGAGCTGCCATTTGATTCAGACTTCCACTGTCCCGAAGGAACTCCGAAGAGTTGAGGCCTGTCTTGTGCAAATTAAGCGTCCGCTCTAATAGTTTGAGTGTTGAGTTTTTCGCTTAAAGTCGAAATAATGCGGGAATATCTATATTCAAAGAACTCTCGTTATAGTTTACTCTTTGATGAATTCATCAAGTTTTAAATTAATCTGTTCTATCTCGTTCAGCTTTTGCTCTTGTTGCAGCATTTTAATCGTATGCAACAACGATACATAGGCTAAAAAATAGAAAGGCTCCGGTTCCGGATTGCCGGATTTATATTTTAAAACGCGTTCATTAATTTCTTTCGCAGCTTTCCGGATAATTTCTTCGTCGGAAGCTGTAATGTTCAGACTCAGCTGTATATCGTCGATCTTTAAATTAATGTTCCGTTTTTCAGACATAATCAATTATTCAAAAGAGCAATACATTTATCGATCTCCCGCACCAATTGGTTTATTCGCATTTTCGCTTCATAACTTCCTTCCCCGCTTGAAATTGCGCCGGCCACTTGGGTTGTCTTTAATTTATTGTTTAAATCCTGCTTCTCTCTTTTCACATGCTCCAATTCAGACTGCAATTCCTGAACTTTGCTTTCCAAATTTTTGTTCTGTTCCAGAGAGGATATATATAATTTTATTAATTTATCTATTTTGAAATTAAGCTCGTTTATAACGGCATCGTGTTTTGCTGCCATAACCTTGTATTTTCCTCACAAAGGTAAAATTTATTCTTTAAATTATCAAGAGTGTTGATATCTTTGCGAAGGAAAATTATTTATTTTTTGGATATGAAAAGGAGTGGCGCCGGGAAATTAATGCTTTATTTTTTGTTTAATACTTTGGAATCAATCCCAAAGTATTAAACAAAAAATTAATGCTTTATTTTTTGTTTAATACTTTGGGATTGATTCCATTGAACGGCTTTGCCCAGGATTTGATCCGGCCGGTCCAGGGAGATATTTTTTTGAGTGGAAATTTTGGCGAATTGCGGGCGACGCATTTCCATTCCGGCATAGACATCCGCACCGGAGGGGTGGAAGGATGGCCGGTGAGGTGTGTGAAGGATGGCCGGTTGCTGCGGGTGTGCGTTTCGCCGACAGGTTATGGCCGTGCTTTATACATCGGACATGCCGACGGTACGACCACGGTGTACGGACATTTGAAACAATTCGTCCCCCGGGTGGAGAAACTGGTGCGTGAGTTGCAATACCAGCGGGAGAGTTTTAAGATTGACGAGGATTTCAGTTCCCGGGGAATCTGTTTCCGTCAGGGGGACACCATCGCTTATAGCGGAAACAGCGGATCTTCCGGTGGGCCTCATTTACACTTCGAGATCCGGACTACCCGGACGGAACATCCCGTCAACCCCTTGCTTTATTATGCGGTCCGCGATACCCGCCCTCCGGTGGTACGTGCCGTTTACCTTTATACTATCGATGAATGTGGCGTTGAGCGCTTTTATCGCCGGTGTCCGCTGAAGAAACAGAGCGAAAGCTCCTGGTCGGCAGGGCTGCTGAGCGTGCCCGGAGGCCTGACCGGAATAGGGGTATACGTAACGGATTATATGAATGGCTCGTGGAACAAATTGGGGGTTTACCGTTTGACGGTTCAGACCGGTGCAGATACGTTATATTCGCTGAAAATGGACTCCTGTTCTTTTGACGACAAATGTTTCATCAATGATATCAAGGACTTTGACCGTTATAAAAAGAAAGAGACGGTGTACCGGTGTTTCGGAAATTATCAGGATCGGTTTCCCGGAGTGCGTAGCCGTAACAAGGGTTATGTGCGGGTGATGCCCGATAGCTTGGTAAAGGTGGCGATCCGTCTGGAAGATATCAACGGAAACCGGAGTGTGGTCCATCTGCAGCTGAAGGGCAAGGCGCCATCGCTCCCGGGATATGCTCCGGACGAACTACTGAGTTACGACCGACCCCATGTATTGGAACTTCCCGGTTGCCGGCTGGAGTTGGATTCCTGCTCGCTCTTCAGCAGTGTCCGGAAATCACTGAAGATGGAGCGGGATACCGCGACGGATGGGAATATCTACGTGTTATCGGAAACAGAGATCCCCTTGTTTAAAAAAGGACGTCTTTTCCTGACGGGAGATTTTTCCCGGCAGTCGGTGCTTTGCGAGATGGATGCCGCCGGCCGCAAATTTCCGGTGGCGGCCCGGCGTACTTCTGCCGGTCTGGAAGCTGCAGTCGGCTATCTGAACCGTTATGTGGTAGTGGAGGACTGCCAAGCCCCTGTCATTTCCTGGCTGGGAAAATTCCCGGACCGCACTTTGCGTTTCCGGATCAAAGACGATTTGTCGGGAATAGCGGTTTACCGCGGCGAAGTCAACGGGCAGTGGTGCCTGTTTTCTTACGATCCCCGGGTGAATCTGCTCCAATGCAGCCTGAACGAACCCGTCTTCCGGCGCGGTCAGCTCAACGAGGTGCGTATTTTTGCCGAAGACCATGCCGGCAACCGGCAGGAGTTGGTGATTAAGGTGCAGGTATAAGTAAAAGGTGTTGGTTATGCGTGAAGAATATGTTATTTTTGTAGGGTGTATAAGAAAATTTCCTATAGGAACAATGTGTTTGTCAAAAGGAAAAAAGTCGATGGATTGATCAGAAGTAATGATGGAAAAAGAAATACAAGCATTGGCCGATGCCGGAAAGCGGGAGGAGGCCATCCGGAAAGCGGAGGAATATTTGCAGCAGAACGGGGAGGATGAAGCTCTGTTGTTGCTTTTGGGGGAATTGTTGTATGCCGGGGGACGGATGACCGAGGCCTTGAACCGTTTTAATGCCGTAGTGCGCCTGAATCCGGAAAACCGGAAGGCGCAAAATTATGTGGCAATGATCAATAATATTTTGGGTTATTTTTGTAAGGACCTGCTGAATCCCTGAGCAGGGAGAAGCGGGGAATATATCCGTTGCTTACTTTATGCTCCCCAAATAGGCGGTAGGAAAAAATGTATTTCGCTGGAGTATATATGTAGGAAGGGGTATTTGAGCCCAAAGGGGTAAAGTAGTGTGGCTTTTTCCCTAACTTCCCGGCATGTCCGGGACGGTATTTTTCAGACCTTTTTCAGGTGTATTTCAGGTGTTCTTCTGGATTATCGCCGATTCAACTCCGATACACCTCCGTTACAACTCCCATTGGGATGGGCGATAAAAGGAGGGTGAAAAAGGGAGGTTACAAGAGTATTGCCCGACAGGAGCGGAAGAACAGCCGGAGAAGCGTGTTTTTTTATTTTATGAAGGGCATGACGGGGTTCGTGAAGAAAATCCGTCGTCTGTAAATTAAAATTGTTCCGCTGCTGAAGCGGGGATATTTTTGCTTCCGATATATGATTTCGGCCGGAATCGCTAGTATTCACCTTTTAAATGCTCTGAATTATGGCAAAAACAGAAAATTTGTTGCAGGGCCGTGTGGGGAACCTGGTTTTTTACAATGTGCAAGGGGTGACCCGGATTCGTTCGGTCCCGCTGATGGTCCGTAATCCTGAAACACCGGTACAGCAAGCTGTCCGCAAGCGTCTGATCGCTGCCGTACTGTTTTACCGGCGTCTGAAAGCCACCCCTTTGAGGACGGTCTGGCAGATCGCGGCCCGGGATATGCCGGTAAGCGGCTATAATCTTTTCCTGAAATGGAATATTCATGCCTTCAATGACCGCACGCTCGGTACGCCTTCCGCCTTAAACATGACCTGCGGCAGCCTGCCCCGGATGAATGATTTGCAGCTGGCCGGCCGGTCGGGCCGGTCGGTGACACTGACCTGGAGCAACAGCCTGGAGGTTGCCGGCAACCTTGCCGGAGACCGGCTGCAGGTGGTGGCTCTTTTTGAACGGCGGATGTATTCGCCGGTGTGGTTAAAAGGGGTGCAGGCATGCCGGTGCGACAGGAAGGCGGTGATTGACCTGGAGCAGGAGAATTTTCGCCGAGCCCATCTTTATTGTTTTTTCCGTTCGCCCGACGGCGGTGCGTTTTCCGTTTCCGCCTATGTATGCGTTCCCGGAAATGAGGGGCAGGAAACATCCGGAGTTTAACGATAAAATGGTAATCATTATGAAATGGATTTTAGAAACAGTGGCAGGCGTGGTGGAACGCCTTTCCCTCTCTTCGACAGAGAAGAAACGTTTGAAACAGGAACTGGAAACCGCTTTGTTGGAGCATGAGCGCCAGGGAATGGAAATGCAGGCTCATGTCGTCCGGGAGGAAGCCCGGGGCAACTGGTTGCAGCGGTCGTGGCGTCCGGTGCTGATGCTTGCCTTTGCGGTGGTCATACTGGCGGGGATGTTTACCGACTTGCCTGTGTTGGCCGATACTTCCCGGTTCTGGGATTTGCTGGAAATCGGGTTGGGCGGATATATTGTCGGACGTTTCCGGATGAGGAAGTGATTATGGACATATTGAAACATCGTTTGGTGGATTGCGGCGCGGAACATATCGTCTGTACGAAAAATACGCGGAAACTCTCCGGTCCGGATATGATTATCCTGCATTACACCGCCGGGGTGAACGCGCAGTCGTCGGCCCGGTTCCTGGCCCGTCCCGACGTAAAAGCTTCCGCCCATTTGATCATCGGACGTAAAGGGGAAATCATCCAATTGGTGCCTTTTGATGTGGAAGCCTGGCACGCCGGGCAGAGTAGCTATGCCGGACGGACCCATCTGAACCGTTTTTCGGTTGGTATCGAACTGGACAATCTGGGGCGCTTGGAATGGACGGCCGGACGTTTTGTGGCGGAGTGCGGGAGAGAGGTGGAGCCGGAGCAGGTGTTTGTGGATGTGTCGGGCGAAACGGCCACCTACTGGCACCGGTATACCGGGCGGCAGAAGGAAGTGTTGCGGGAGGTGTGCGGGTTGCTGAAAGCCCGCTATCCGATTCGTTACATCGTCGGCCACTCGGACGTCACCGGCCGTAAACAGGATCCTGGGCCTGAATTGCACGGGTTTATGTGCAAGTAATTCGTATGTTAAACTTTAAATTAAAAAATCATGGCAGAATTTAATTCTTATTTACTTGGAAAAGCGAGAAAATCAGTCGGTAACCTGACTATTGTTTACACAAAGGGAAAAAACATTGTACGGGCGAAGGTGTTTAACCGGAAAGACAATCCGACGCCGGAGGTTTTGGTGCAGCGGATGAGGGTGAGACTCCTCGGAAAATTTGCCCGCCGTATCCTGCCGATCATCCGTAAAGGCTTTGCGGGAGTGGGCAACGGGACGGCTTACAACGCTTTTGTGGCGGCTAATATGGAACAGGTGACGGTGGATGAAGACATGGCCGGGAGCATTGATTTCAGAGGTCTGAAACTGGCGTCGGGTTTACTGTATACGCCCCGGGTGGAAGTGGTCTGTGAGGGGGACCCGGTGGTGTATCGTTTCGTCCAGACGGCGGAGGAGGCGGAAGAAGGTTTTGCCGCATTGGACGATAAAGTGTATGGGGTGTTGTTGGAAACGGCACTGCAACGGGTGCGTCTGGTGGCGTTGAAAAACAGGGGTGTTGCGGGGGAAACGGAGGTTTCTTTGCCTGCCGAATGGAATGCGGACAAGGTAAACGTATATTGCTTTGCCATGTCCGGGAATGAACGGATGGTTTCGGACAGTGTCTTGCTGCCGGTCATCCCCCAAGCGTAAAGTATGATGACCTGTTATTTTATTATAGGAACGGGTATTACTCTGGGCCTGAATTCCTGGATAGGGAATTTCGCGGAGAATTTCTGGGCCGGAGTGGTGAGTATTCTCGGCGGTATCGCCGGCAGTGTGGCGGTTGCCTGGTTGCGGCATAAGTGGGAAAAGAGAAAATCGTGATTTTCTAGGCAACAGGGAGTGCTGACTCTGTCTATGTGGAGGGTGTGTCAAGATTTTCATTTTGACATGCCCTCTTTGGATTTTATCGGATGTTTCGGTAAATTGTGCTATATTTGCAGAAATGACCTGAAAAAATCGTATCATGATGAAATATCCGATAGGCATCCAGAGTTTTGACCGAATCATCGAAGGCGGTTATGTTTA
>CAZMAE010000067.1:0-4656 GCA_964564205.1 uncultured Odoribacter sp.
GATTTAGCCAATACGGAAAAAAGGCACTAAATAATTTTTTTTAATCCCCTGAAAGGGTTAAATTTGTTCGTTTTTTTTAAACAAACAGTTACAGTTAAATATATAAATTATGGCAGAAAAAGAAAATTGTAAGCTTTTCAGTGAGTTTGCGCCAAACACTATGCAAGAGTGGATTGATAAAGTCACTGTTGACCTGAAAGGGGCCGATTTCAATAAAAAGCTTGTCTGGAGAACCAATGAAGGTTTTAATGTTCAGCCGATGTATCGGTTGGAGAATATGGAAGACCTGAAAAATCTGGAATGCTTGCCCGGTGAATTTCCTTTTGTCAGGGGCAATAAGAAGGATAACAACGACTGGTTTGTGCGTCAGGATATTGTGGTGGAAGATGTGGCCGAGGCTAACAAAAAAGCGCTGGATGTACTGAACCGGGGTGTGAATTCCCTGGGGTTTGTTCTGAACGGATGCGGTGAGTTTACTAAAGCAGATATGGAAGTTCTCCTGAAAGATATCTGCCTGGAATGTATAGAAATCAATTTTGTTGCCGGATGTAAGAAAGGTAGTGTATTAGACGCCTTCAAAGCTGTTGTGGAAGAGAGAGGAATAGATCCCGGGAAAGTGCGGGGAGGCATTGATATCGATCCGTTGACTGTTTTAACCCGTCAAGGCAAGACTTGTTGCGAAAAGCCTTTTGAAAGCGTAAAGGCAAATGCAGAAAAGATGATTGCCTATAAAGACTTCAAGACCATTGAAGTCGGTGGCTATGTATTCAATAATTCCGGTTCGTCTATCGTTCAGGAATTAGGCTTTGCTCTGGCTGCCGGAGTAGAATATCTGGACAAACTTACAGATGCCGGCATGAGCATTGACGAAGTGGCTCCGAAAATTCGTTTCCGTTTCGCTACCGGTTCTAAATATTTCATGGAGATTGCTAAATTGCGTGCAGCCCGGTATTTGTGGGCTCATATCGTAAAGGCTTATGCTCCTTCCTGTGATTGCAAATGTAAGATGAATATCCATGCAGAAACTTCTGAATGGAATAAAACAGTATATGATCCGAACGTAAATATGCTGCGTACCCAGACCGAAACGATGTCGGCTGTATTGGGCGGTGTGGATTCGTTCACTGTGCATCCTTTTGATGATACCTTTGAATGTCATCCGACTGAATTGGCTGAACGTGTCGCCCGTAATCAACAGTTGTTGTTGAAGGAAGAATCCCATTTTGCCAAGATCGTGGATGTTGCCGGCGGTTCTTATTATATCGAAGAACTGACACAACATATTGCAGAAGCGGCTTGGAAATTATTCCTGGAAACTCAGGAACAGGGTGGTTATGTTGAAGCTTTGAAGAAAGGTTTTGTTCAAGCTGCTGTGAAGGCAACGGCTCAGGCCCGTGATCTGGCGATTGCCCAGCGGAAGGAAAATTTTGTCGGTGTGAACCAATTCCCGAATTTCAATGAGGTGATCAACCGTTCGTTGTGTCCTTGTATTTTTGAACCGGAAGACGAAACAGCCGAGGGTGCTGAGATTGAGACGCTGAAACCTTACCGGGGGCCGGCAGCCTTTGAAGCTATGCGGTTGAAAACCGACCGGTATGCTGCTGAACACGGCCGTCCGTTGGTGTATATGTTCCCGATGGGAAATCTTGCTATGCGGAAAGCACGGGCTCAGTTTGCTTGTAACTTCTTCGCTTGTGCCGGATTTGAGGTGAAAGACAACAATGGATTCAAGACTGTTGACGAAGGAGTTCAGGCTTGTGTGGACAATAAAGCGGCTATCGTGGTGTTGTGTAGCTCCGATGATGAATATGCAGGATTTGCTCCTGAAGCTTTTGAGAAACTGAAGGATAAAGCGATTGTTGTGGTGGCTGGAAATCCCGAAAGCCGTCCGGAATTGGAAGCCCAGGGCTTGATGAACTATATACATGTGAAAAACAATGTATTGGAAGAACTGAAAGGGTATCAACAGAAACTGGGTATTTAATGATGAATGAGTAACGATGAGCATGTAATGAATAACGAGAGAGAATTGGTGCAGACGGAACCCGGTTATTTATTCACTCAGTAACTTTTTAACTTTTTAAAGATGAAACCGAATTTTAAAGATATAAACATTAAAGCGGCTGAAAAGGCTCCGATGTCTGCCGAGGCATGGGAACAGGCCAACCACATCGCTAAAAATTGGACAACTCCCGAGTTGATTCCGGTGAAACCGGTATATAGTGCCGAGGACCTGAAGGGAATGGAACACTTGAATTATGTTGCCGGTATTCCGCCTTATTTACGCGGACCGTATTCTGCCATGTATCCCTTGCGTCCTTGGACGATCCGTCAGTATGCAGGTTTCTCTACTGCCGAGGAATCCAATGCTTTTTATCGCCGTAATCTGGCTGCCGGGCAGAAAGGTTTGTCCGTGGCATTCGACCTGGCTACACATAGGGGCTACGACTCCGATCATCCGCGTGTAATCGGGGATGTGGGGAAAGCCGGTGTTGCCGTCGATTCTATTTTGGATATGAAGATTCTGTTCGATCAGATTCCGTTGGATAAGATGTCCGTATCTATGACGATGAACGGTGCCGTTCTTCCGGTGTTGGCATTCTATATTGTTGCCGGGCTGGAACAGGGAGCAACGCTGGATCAATTGTCGGGTACTATCCAGAACGATATCCTGAAGGAATTTATGGTGCGGAATACCTATATTTATCCGCCGAAGTTTTCCATGAAGATCATTGCCGATATTTTCGAATATACGTCGAAGAATATGCCGAAGTTCAACTCTATCTCCATTTCCGGTTACCACATGCAGGAAGCAGGTGCTACGGCGGATATCGAGTTGGCGTATACTTTGGCTGACGGTCTGGAATATCTGCGTGCCGGAGTAAATGCCGGAATGGATATCGATGCTTTTGCTCCGCGCTTGTCTTTCTTCTGGGCCATCGGAACAAACCATTTTATGGAAATTGCCAAGATGCGTGCAGGACGTTTGTTGTGGGCCAAGATTGTCAAACAGTTCAATCCGAAGAATCCGAAGTCGTTGGCTTTACGTACTCACTCTCAGACCTCGGGATGGTCGCTTACTGAGCAGGATCCGTTCAACAATGTTGGCCGTACTTGTATCGAGGCCATGGGTGCTGCCTTGGGACATACCCAGTCTTTGCATACCAACGCGCTGGATGAGGCTATTGCCCTGCCGACCGATTTCTCTGCCCGTATCGCCCGTAATACCCAGATATATATCCAGGAAGAATCGACGGTTTGTAAGGCTGTCGATCCTTGGGCCGGTTCGTATTATGTGGAAACGCTTACCAATGAATTGGTACACAGAGCATGGGCGCATATTCAGGAAATCGAAAAACTGGGAGGCATGGCTGCTGCTATTGAATCGGGATTACCGAAACTGCGTATCGAAGAAGCTGCTGCCCGCACTCAGGCCCGTATCGATAGCGGTGAACAGACGATTGTCGGCGTAAATAAATACCGGTTGGATAAAGAAGATCCGATTGATATTCTGGAAATCGACAATACGGCCGTTCGCGAAGCCCAGATTGCACGGTTGAAGAAACTGAAAGCCGAACGGAATCAGGCCGAGGTGGAGGCTGCTCTGAATGCTATTACCAAATGCGTGGAAACCGGTGAAGGTAACTTGTTGGAATTGGCTGTAGATGCTGCTAAAAAACGGGCATCCCTGGGAGAAATCTCTTTTGCTTGTGAAAAAGTTGTTGGACGTTATAAAGCTGTAATCAGAACTGTGAGCGGAGTATATTCAAGCGTAGCCGGCGAAGATGCCGACTTCGAAAAAGCAAAGGCAATGACCGATGAGTTTGCCGAACTGACCGGACGCCGTCCGCGTATCATGATTGCCAAGATGGGACAGGATGGACATGACCGTGGAGCTAAAGTGGTAGCTACCGGTTATGCCGATATGGGTTTCGATGTGGATATGGGACCGTTGTTCCAGACACCGGAAGAAACTGCTAAGCAGGCCGTGGAAAACGATGTGCATGTGGTGGGCGTTTCTTCATTGGCTGCCGGACATAAAACGCTGGTACCTGCCGTAATCGCCGAATTGAAAAAATTGGGACGGGAAGACATCCTCGTATATGTGGGTGGTGTGATTCCTCACCAAGACTATCAATTCCTGTTCGATGCCGGTGCTATTGCCGTATTCGGACCTGGTACGAAGGTATCCAAGAGTGCTATCAAGGTAATGGAAATTTTGCTGCAATTGGCAAAGAAATAAAGCTTGCCGGACGACCGTAAAGCGGTTGCATGGGCAGTAATGAAATTCCGGGGGTGGTTCCGCGATAAGGAACTCCTCCGGTTTTTTTGCCTTCAGTAGAGGCGGGCTGAAAGATGATACGGACAAAACAATCTTTCGTCTTCCGGCCATTTCTTCCGGAATTATTCTATTTTTGCAGGTCTTAGATATAGTTTATGGTGTATTGCGGAAAACTGACAATAGCATACTAATTATTGTTTCAAATGCACAAATGACGATTATGGATTATGGAGAAGTGATTACCCGGCTTTACGATGAGGTGAAATTGTTCCGGGGACAAGGAAAAGTGGCCGATTATATTCCGGCCTTGGCGGAGGTGGATCCCGGACAATACGGGATTGCTGTGCAGACATTAGCAGGTGAGATGTTTCAGG
>CAZMAE010000068.1:0-12229 GCA_964564205.1 uncultured Odoribacter sp.
AAAGGAAGAAACAACAGATCAGGCATTACTGGATGCTTTAATCCAAGGAGAGACGTCAGCCTTCGAGAAAATATACAAAAGCTATTTTGCTCTCCTTAGAAATTATTCTGTTTCTATAGTGGGGGATTCCGATGCAGCTTACGAAATTGTTCAGAATATCTTTGTGGCCTTATGGGAACACCGGAAAAGATTGAACCGGGAAAGTTCCCTGCGCAACTATCTTCTCCGGAGTACGCATAACAATTCTCTGCGTTATCTGAAAACCCGTGCTCTCCATAAACGGCATCACGAACAGATGAAATTGGAGACGGCCGGAGAAGAACAGGAAAATGTGATGGACCGCGAGGAAGTTGCCGATCCTGAAAGCCAGTTGACAAATATGTTGAATGAGCTGCCGGCAAGGAGTAAGCAAGTGGTGATCATGAGCCACCTTGAAAATAAGAAAAGGAGTCAGATTGCCGAATTTCTGGGCATTTCCACCAGAACAGTAGAGACGATACTCTATCAGGCAATGAAAAAACTTCGGAGAAAAGTAAAAAAATAGCATTCTTGAATACGTAGTTTGGGGAAGTCGGGTATTCTTTATTCAGAAAAAACGTATGAAAACAGATACAGGAAAATATTTGAACCGTCCCATCGGAGAACATGAAGAGGAGTTGTTGGATGAGATCTGGAACTCCCTTCCGGGGGGGAACGAGGAACAAATGCCGTACGGGAACTATCCGGATGTGCAAAACAGGATCCGCCGGAGGAGAAATATCCGCCGGATGTATTGGGCCTCCGGAAGCGTTGCGGTGATTTGCCTGTTTATGTTTTTCCTGTTCCGCCCTGCGGATGTGCAACAGGTTACGGTATACGCACGGCTTAATGATATGGGAGTGCATGTCAGCAACGAACAGGTGCAGTTGATGATGGGAGATTCTGCCGTCTCGAACCTGGAAAGCGAGGTGAAAGTAGTCGTGAATGAGCATTCCGGGGTGGCGTTGCAATCTGCTGACGGAAAAAGAATCGTGGTGCCGGAAGCACAGGAAATGTTGAAAATACATGTTCCCTCAGGTAAGCGTTTTAATCTGGAGCTAGCCGATGGTACGCGTGTCGTATTGAATGCAGACACGTGGTTCGAATATCCTTCGGCATTCAACTCCCGGACGGAACGCAGGGTGAGAATCAACGGGGAGGGTTTCTTTGAAGTGAAAAGCGATACCACGAAACCTTTCTACGTGGAGATTCCCGACGGAGAGTCGATCCGGGTGCTTGGAACCAGCTTCAACGTATCGGCTTATGACGACAATGCACAGAACGTGACTACGTTACTCTCCGGTAAGATCACTTATCATATCCCGGAGAGCGGCAAAACGATCACCTTGCTGCCGAACCAGCAAGTCTGTGTGGATAAACAAACGGATAAGATCGAGAAATACGAGGTAGAGGCCGGGGAATATGCTATGTGGAAAGAGGGGGTGATTTGTTTCAACAATGAAAAGCTGAGTGTTCTGGCTAAAAAATTGTCCAGAATGTATGGTATCGGTATTCAGGTGTCGGAAGAATACAGCGATTCCCGCTTCTCGGGAATGATCCGGTACGAACGGGGTATAGAGTATATTATAAAACTATTGACAACAACAAGTAATATTAAATGTATCATTGAAAACGGGATTATTTATTTGAAATAACAGAAAAACATATTCATTATCAACAGTAACACTTTATTGAAAAATAAGGTATAAGGTGTTGTATGCTGAAAAAATGAGAGTTTGGGAGTAAAATAAGTTTCAATTAATGCTAAATCGATATGAAAAAAGACAGATTGTTCAGAGAGGGCCAGGTGATTTCCTGGACGAGTTTAGGGGGAAGAGTTATCTTGTCGGTATTCCTGCTCGTGTTGCTTTGCGGTATTACACGTGCGGGGTATGCTCAGGAGGCGCAATTGGATTTGAAACTGGAAAATTCGACATTGCTGGATGCCTTGAAAAAAATCGGGACTGCCACAGGAATGGAATTTTTTTATAATGCCGGACAAATCAGCACTTCCGCCAAACGGATTACGAGGGAATTCCGGAACACTCCGTTGAGGGAGGTATTGGAGTACGTTTTGGACGGAACGCCTTTTACATTTAAAATTGAAGAGAAAGTGATTATCGTCACCAAACGTGCGGCAGAGCCGCAAAAATCTCAGGTGAGAATTGTCGAATTGAAAGGAGTGGTCACGGACGGAAGTACACAAGAGGCGCTACCGGGAGTGACTGTCATGATCGAAGGAACCACCCAGGGAACTGTCACCGATGCTGACGGAAAATTCACATTTCCTCTCGATTCTGCAGTATACAATATTATTTTCTCATACATCGGTTATGAACGTCAGGTGAAAAGATTCACCGGAAACAATGCCGCCGATTTTCTGAAAATCGTACTTAAACCTGCTGTTGAGAAAATGGAAGAAGTTGTTGTGACCGGAATTTACCAGAGGAAAAAGGAGAGCTTTACGGGTTCGTCGACGACATTCAAGACAGAGGAATTGAAAGCCGTGGGAGTTTCGAACCTGGTGCAAAGTTTGCGTACGCTCGATCCTTCGTTCAAGATTGTGGAAAACAATCAATTCGGTTCGGACCCGAACCGGATGCCTGACATCGAGATCCGGGGCAAGAGTAGTGTCATGGGATTGAAAGAAGAATACGGGACTGACCCGAATCAACCGCTGTTCATCCTGGACGGCTTTGAAACCACTTTGGAAACCATTATGGATTTGAATATGAACCGGGTGGCATCCGTCACACTATTGAAAGATGCGGCCTCGACAGCCATTTACGGTTCGAAGGCAGCGAACGGTGTGGTGGTCATCGAAACGAAGGCTCCGGAACGGGGACGTCTGCAACTCTCCTACAAGGGAGATTTCAGTGTGACTATGGCCGACCTTTCGGATTACAACTTGATGAACGCCCGGGAGAAATTGCAGTTTGAAACACTTGCCGGGGTGTACTCGGATAAAACCAATAGCGCAATCAACCAGATACGTCTGGATAGTTTACGGAATGCCCGTCTGAAAGGGATCGAGGAAGGCATTGACACCTATTGGCTGAGCGTACCGTTGCGCACCGGCTTTACGCATAAACACAACCTGTATGCCGAAGGCGGGGAAGAGAACATCCGTTATGGCATCGGTCTCAGTTACGGCGATGTGCAAGGAGTGATGAAAGGATCCGACCGCCAGACCGTCAGCGGAAATATCGACTTGATTTATCGGACCGGGAAATTCCAGTTCAGTAATAAATTGACCGTGGATTACATGAAAACGAATGATCCGTCCGTGAGTTTCTCCGAATATGCGCAAGCCAATCCTTATTACAAAAAATATAACGAAAATGGCGGTATCGACAGATACCTGTACTATTATTCGGGAAACGGCTACGAGGAAAAGGTGGCCAATCCTCTGTGGAATGCCAGTCTGAACAATTATGACAAAAGCGACGGAACCGGATTCACCAACAACTTTATCATCGAATGGTTCGCCACCGATGATTTACGCGCCAGGGGGAAATTCGGTATAACGAAAAACGGCAGCTCGGCAGAAGAGCGTCTCTCGCCCCTGCATAGTGATTTCGATGACGAGGAGGAAACCAAAAAAGGAAGTTACAGGCATACTTCCAGTAAATCCACCAGCTATGAGGGAGACATCGCACTTACTTACGGGCGGCTGTTTGCCGGAAAACACATGATAAATGCGGTAGGCGGTTTTAATTTCAGTATGTCGAAATCTACAAATAACGGCTACAAAACCATCGGTTTTACAGAAGATGCTTTCGGAAGCCCTTCGTTTGCGAACGGTTATCCCGAAAACGGGAAATCCGCTTATTCGGAAAGCGAAACACGAGCCGCCAGTTTTTACCTGAATGGCGGGTATTCATTTGCCAATCGCTATTTGCTGGATTTCAACTACCGTTGTGACGGAGCTTCCATGTTCGGTACGAACAACCGCTTCCGCAATACCTGGTCGGTGGGGATCGGATGGAACCTGCACAACGAGACATTCCTGAAAGCGAAGAATTGGTTTCAGCTGTTGAAACTACGGGCTTCGGTCGGAAATCCGGGAAACCAGAACTTTTCGGCCTACCAGGCATTCACCACCTATACTTTTAACACGGATATGACCAATATTTTCGGTTCGGGACTGGTGATCAATGCGTTGGGGAACAAAAATCTGGCATGGCAGGAAACGATCAACTGGAATGTCGGCGCAGACATCACCACCTGGAACAACCGGTTGAATGTTACGTTCGACTGGTATAAGAAAGTCACCGACCCGTTGTTGGCCTTGATTACCACTCCTGGATCGATGGGGGTGAAAAGCGTAGCCATGAACGCCGGACAACAAAGGACGACCGGGGTGGAAGTGACCCTGAAAGTGTCGCCGGTTTACAGACCGCAGGAAAGAATCAACTGGAATATCAGTCTTAACGGAACACACGCCAAAGCACGGTACGCCAAGATCGGAAATGCTTTCAGTTCCCTGAACGACGAACAGAAAGCCTCGCTTGCCGGAACAACGCGTTATTACGACGGAGGAAGTCCCACGGCCATTTGGGCGGTGCGCTCTGCCGGCATCGACCCGGCTACGGGAAAAGAACTTTTTTATAAGAAAGACGGTACGTATTCTTTCACCTACGACATTAACGATGAGGTCGTGCTGGGAGACACGGAGCCTAAACTGGAAGGTGTGCTCGGAACCACGCTCTATTACAAGGGCTTTTCCGCGGGATGTTACTTCCGCTATTCGCTGGGAGCGCAGGTTTTTAACGAGGCTGTTTTTCAAAAGGTCGAAAACATCGGCAGTGACGAAGTGTATTACAATCAGGACAAAAGAGCTTTATACGACCGTTGGTCGGCAACGAACAGAAATGCCCGGTACAAAGGCATTTCCTTGACACAGAAGACAGACAAGTCTTCGCGTTTCGTGATGGACGAAAACACGATCAGCGGGGAGTCTTTCAACATCGGTTACGAGTTCACACAACCTTTCGTGCAAAGAATGGGATTATCCGTTCTGAATGTTCAGGCAAGTATGAACGACATATTCCGGTGTTCGTCCGTGAAGAGCGAACGGGGAATCGATTATCCCTTTGCCCGCACGGTTTCTTTCTCATTATCGGCAACTTTTTAAAGCAAGGCATTATGAATAACACAATACAGCGATTGATTGAAATGTTTTGTCTCGTCTTTTTGCTGGCGGGATGTAGCAATTGGTTGGATGTCAAACCCTATGACCAGATTTCTGAAGATGAACTGGTGGAGTCGGAAGAGGGGTTTCGGAAATTGCTGAACGGCATTTACATCGGGTTGAACGATGAAGCCCTGTATGGGAAATCCCTGACGGCAGAAATGATAGAGATTATGGGAGGTGCTTACGAAATCGGCGACCAAAGCCTGGTATGGGGAAATTACCCGGATTTGAAAGATTACAATTACAACACGGCGTATTGGCGCGACCGGATGAACGCTACGTGGGACAGAGCGTATGCCCTGATTCTGAACTGCAATAAATTGCTGGAAAACATGAAATCCCGTCCGGAACTATTCGTGGGCGGTAATTATAATCTCATTCAGGGAGAGGCTCTGGCATTAAGGGCCATGCTGCATTTCGATATGTTGCGTTTGTTCGGCCCCGTATATTCCCGGCAACCGGAATCGCTCAGCATACCTTACTATACGTCTGAGGTTTTGTCCCCCGAACCTTTGCTGCCGGCATCCGAAGTGGTGGTGAAGATCATTCAGGACTTGCAGGAAGCACGCATTCTGCTGAATGAGGATCCTGTGAAAACGGAGGGGGGATTGGCAAGCGGAAATGCGGGTGAGAATTCAAATTTTCTGCATTACCGGGCATTGCGCCTGAATTATTACGCGGTGACCGGAATGTTGGCCCGGGTGTGCCTGTATGCCGGTCAGCGGGAAAATGCTTTCAATTATGCCACGGAAGTGATAAAGGCTTCCAATAACGGCATATTTCCGTTCACGGACAGGAGCCTCGTAAACGGAACGGCCCAGGATCCGGACCGGATTTTCTCGTCGGAAGTTTTGTTTGCCGTGTCCAATAGCCGGAGAGGAAAATTGTTCGAAGAGTATTTCGACCCGGCGCTGGCTTCGAAGATGGTATTCCGCATGGAGTCCGAGTTATTGGAGAAGAGCATTTTCGGGGGAACTGAAAACGGCGGGAATCTGGACGATTACCGTTGCCGTTCCAACTGGATTTCTGCGGGAGGGGCACGCTACTTTTACAAATATGCGGATATGACCGAATCGGGACGGGTGGAAAATACCATGATTCCGTTGATCCGGCTTGGTGAGATGTACCTGATCGCCGCAGAGAGTCAATCCGCCACTTTGGCTTCCGGAGTGTCGTATGTGAACACGTTGCGCAAGAACCGGGGAGTGAGCGGTTTGCAGACGCTGACGCCCACTCTGCTGCAATATGAATATATCCGCGAACTTTGCGGCGAAGGCCAGCTGTTCTTTATGTATAAACGGATGTACGCGCCGGTTATCCGGTCATATACACCTGCAAACAATCCGGATCCGTCGAATGCCGTATTCGTGGTGCCTTTGCCTGACACCGAAACTGAAAACAGATAACCAATAATCAAACAGCAATGAAGAAGAACCAAATAAAGCAAATCATATCGGGGCTGGTGTTGTTGCTCGGCCTGGCAGCCTGCAACGAAGAGGAACCGGCCCTCTTTGATCCGATCGACGGAATATATTTCGATAACCGCCTGGTGAACAATACCATTGTGGACAGTACAGGCGTGACATTTGTCTATACCAGGGACAATACGATGAACGTTGCAGTAAAAATTCAGACGTTGGGGAAGCCCGTGCCATATGCCCGCCCGGTAAACATCAGTGTCGTAGGGGGCAATGCGGTTGAAGGGACGGATTACACCCTGCCCTCGGTTGCGGAAATACCTGCCGAAGCGACAAGCTTTGCTTATAACGTACAATTGAAACGCACGGCGGTCTTGAAACAAGAAGACCGGGATATCGTATTAGAATTGAAGGCCAACGATCATTTCATCCTGCCTTTCGAATATCAGGTGCAGAGCGGAAACGACACGACAAACGTAGTGCGTTACCGGATTGTCTTCTCCGATCGTTTTACGGTTGCCCCGGAAAGTTGGAATAAAGATTTCGGAGGTGCCTTCTCTCAGCAAAAATTCGAGCTGATATGCCGGGTAATGGAAATAGACCCTGCCGAATTTAACTCGCCGGGAGGAATTTCACTGTCGAGGTGGCAGTATATCAGCCTGGGCATGTGTGATTACGCGGGGATACAAGTAAAAAAGAAAGAGGCCGGAGAAGAATACGACGAAGAGGTTTTTGATCCGGAAACCGGAGAGCCGTTGTTTAAATATTAATACATGAAATCATGCGAAAAGGATTATTATATGCGGCAGCGTGGATTATTTTAGGGGTATCCTGTGCCGAAGATTTGGGAAATTACGATTACCGTGAACTGGCTTCACCGGTGGTGACCGGTATCGATAACAAAATACCCGTGAGAAAGTTCGAGCGTTTGCAATTGACTCCGGAGATCGGAGGCGAACAATTCACGGAAGAGAATTACTCGTTCGAATGGAAAGTGATTCCGCAGACAGATGCCGACACGGCCAGCGTGATAGGCGACCGACGCATATTGGACTACGAAGTTGTCCTGCCGGAAGGAAAATATAACCTGTATTTCACGATAACCGACCGGGCCAGCGGCTTGTACTGGCAACACACTTACGAACTGGAAGTCACTCAAACGACTTCCGAGGGATGGATGGTGTTATGTTCCGAAAACGGCCGGACCCGGCTGGATATGGTGTCCATGGTTACCGGACAGATTTACAGGAACTTGTTGGCCGCCAATCCGGACATGCCGGAATTGAACGGTCCGCGGCGCATCCAGCAGCTGGAAGGCCTTGCGGAAGAAGGATCGCCGTTTTACCTGCTCACGGACGACGGGGCGACCCGTCTGGGCAGCGACGGTTTTGCATGGACGGAGAGCTTTAACCTGCGTTACGAGATGGGAAACGGGCAGGCGGTGAGCCCGCACGAAATCGTACCTTCGGTCAATGTCAAAATGATGGTTGCCGGTACGGATTTTCATTATGCCAGTAATCTCGGTCAGATTCTCGGGCTTTTCGGGTTGCCTGTAAACAAAGATTTCCGGGTTGCCCCGATGGTGGGCTGCAACGTATCGGGGAACATGATTATCGCCCCCCTGGTGATGATATATGATATCGACAACAAACGTTTCATGGGTTATGGCCAGCTGTTGGCCGGAGATATCCTGAACTACCAGGAGCCCTTGCAAGAGATGAACAAGATGGCGGAGCTCATGGACGACATGAGTGCAACGACAGGCGGAGTCACGGGATCGGCATTCGACAGATTTCCCACGGGGCTGGATTATGTGTATATGGAAAATACCCGTTATGATCCGGGCAGCGGGCAGATGGCAATAACCTATACCGTACTGGCGGACGGCAACAAACGCTATCTTTACGGGGTCCAGTTAGGCGACATGATCCCGCAGTCCTGGAGCAGTTGTCCCAATGCCTTGGGAAAAGCTTATTACGGGGATTTGTCGGGATGTACCGCTATCACCGAAGTGACCGATCTCTTTGCCTTCAGTTCGCTGAAAAGCTGCATGTATTATGCCGTGGACAGAACACTCTACCGGGTGGATCTCTCCGCCCGGCCGTTGCGGGCCGAAGTGCAGTTCACCTTGCCGGCAGGAGAAAAAATCACCCGTTTGAAATTCAATCTGTTCCGCAAGAACGTCAGTGATGTCCGTTCGTATGATCTGATTGTCGGAAGCCTGAAAGGGGAAGAAGGCATTCTCCGGATATATCATGATGCGGAAATGAGCGGCGATTTCTCTTCGGTCGAACCCCAGGTGTACGGCGGTTTTGCCCGTATTGCGGACGTAACCTACCGGGAATGGTAAATTTGAATGTGTTTACGCTATATTATTAACTTTTAAAATCTAAATGCTATGAAAAAAATTTGGATAATGATGCTTGCGATATGCAGCATTTGTGCATTTACGGCTTGTTCCGATGACGATGATAATTCGGTACCGCAAAATCCTGCGTCCAATGTAAGAGTGCCCGCTACGGCTGAAATCGGTACGGAAATTATAGTCACGGGCACAGGATTCTCCTCAACGGCACAATTCGTTTTCAAAGGGACCGAATCATCTGCCGAGGTGACGCAACAAACCATTGTTTCCACCGGAGTGACCATGACCGTACCGATGAGCCTGACTCCGGGACAATATACCCTGGTGTTGAAACAAGACGGCGAATGGGAATTGGGAACCATTGAACTGACTGCCGCCGCGCTTCCTGTTATCGGTCTGGAAGTTCCCGCTGCAGGATTTATCGGGCAGCCGATGAATATCGGGGGCAACGGTTACAACGAAACGTCGAAAGTATACCTGGTATCTGCAAACGGCGACCGGACAGAAGCAACCGTAACCGGCTATCAGAACGGTTTGACTTGCACTCTGCCCGCCAGTCTCCTCCCCGGAACTTACCAGCTTATTCTTGCTCAAAACGGAGGAGAATGGACGTTGACCGAAGAACTGGAAGTGGCAAAGATGAAACGGTTGACAAAAATTGACTGGGTGAATGATTTCAGCCAAATAATGCAAGGTTATATCGAAGAGCGTGCCTACGAAATCTCCTATGCAAATAATAAACCACAAAGTTTTAAGTATAATTATAATGGCTATGTGCTTGATTACGATGTACAAGTGAACAATGAACAGGTTGTTTTGTCAACCGAACCGGGAGCAGAGTGGGCAGAAATATCCTCTGGATATGTAAAACAAGTAACCCTGAAAGTAAGTGATGATTTGGCGCAATCAAATGCCGCAATTTACTATGACTACGAGAAGGAAAAAGAAGTAAACATGAGTGGAGTGTGGGTATATGCAGGCCAATACATGAAATCTTATGATGGCAAAGGAGGCTTTAGCGATTGGGAATATACTTTTGAGGACAACAACTTGGTTGATGTCAGTGGAACGACGTTCGAATACGACTCCTCGAAATACACTCGTCCCGGTGTGGACATTGCAGTTCTTTTGTGTGTACTTCCCAGTTTAGATTACTCTAACGATTGGGGATGGATGTACGCCACATTTACCGGATTGCTCGGAGAGAAATCGGCAGGAGTTCCTGTGAAAATGTCAGCACTAGAAATGAATCCGGAAACAGGTGAAGAGGTAAAAACAAATCTTGACTTAAAGTACTCGTATGATGATGATGGCTATATTACCAGCGTATCTTATGAAGGCTCGTATTATGGACTGGGGATGGCAACGTATCGGGCAAATTTCACCTACGAGGACGTGCAATAGTATAAGAAGAGGATTGTCAAAATGCTGTCGTAGCCGACAGCATTTTGACCTATCCTTTCAAACAGGAAACCGATGTTGAAGATGAAATACATTTTATTTGTTGCATTTATACTGTCTCTCGCCGGTTGTACAAAACACGACGGCTATTCCCTCACGGGACACGTTCCCGAAGCGTGGGAAGGGAAAACTGTTTTGCTGGCGTTGGACGATATTTATCCGCCTCGCTTCATCGACAGCACGAAAATATCGGGAGGCGAATTCAGGTTTCAAGGGAAATTCGATGTGCCGCGCTATTGCACGGTTAGCATTTTCCTGGATCCGAATGACCGGCAGACCCGTAGTAAAGTTATTAACTTCTCGCTGTTTGTCGACAGTACGGCGGTAGAGGCCGTTTGCGACTATTCCGGCAGACAACCCGTGTTTCATATTTCCGGCAGCGGAACCCAGACTGAATACCAGAATTATCTGGAGATGCTGCAGCCTTTGGAAAAGGAACGGAGCGAAACTTTTCGTGCCTACGGGGAAGCCTATTATCAGGAGAAAGATTTGACGAAAGCGATCGGATTGGCTAGGAGCGTCACGGAAAAGAAAGAGGCGATCACGGAGGCGAAGGTGAAGTACCTCCGGGCGCATCCCGAATCTGTCGTCAGTATAAAGATTGCACAGGAACTCGCTGACAAGAATTCCGACTTTTCGCTGAAAGAAATTGAGCGATTGTTCACAAGCCTGTCGCCTGAGATGCAGAATTCGGAAATGGGACAGTCGCTCCGGACCACCATTCAGAACAAACAGATATTTGTCGGGGGGCCTTATATAGATCATGAACTCACCACTCCAGACGGCCATAAAAAGAAAATATCGGATTTTGTAAAACCCGGATGCACGACATTGGTCGAATTTTGGGCATCATGGTGCAGTCCGTGCCGCGAAGAAATTCCTCACATGCTCGACACGTATCGTAAATATCACCCTAAAGGGTTGAATATCGTAAGCATTTCCATTGACAGTGAGCCGGAAAATTGGCATCAGGCCCTGGAAAAGGAGAAAATGCCCTGGGGACAGCTCCTGGATAGCACGCAGACAGCTTTCCGAAGCTATAACCTGACCGGAGTCCCCTCCTCCATCCTGCTGGACGATCAGGGAAAGATTATGAGCGTAAACGCCCGGGGAGGATGGTTGGATGCCGCCATGCAGGAAATCTATGATTAATGATTACATCTACTTGAAATGAAAAGCTGTTTATTTTTTGTCTTACTCATTTTGTCTTATTCCTGTTCCCAGAAGAACAAGGATGATATAACCATAGACTTTGAGGTACAGAATATGACCTATTCCAGAATCGCTGTTGTAGTCGGTCCGGAAGCGATCAGGAACGTGAATCTGGATAAACAGGGGAAAGCCTCCTGCACATTGCAGGGGAATGTGGTATACGCCCGCCTGGTCTATGGCGAAGAGTTCAGAGACGTTTTTTTTCAGAAAGGTGACCGTGTAAAGATTTCCTTCGATGCCGGCCATTTTAAAGACGGAATGAAATTCGAGGGGAAAAATGCGCCGGTCGTGGAGTACCTTAACTCCGTCGCGTACACCCCGGTAACCCCTCCCGAATATGAGCGTCCGCTGGACGGGATGGTCCGTTTTGCCGATGAGAAAGCAGAGGAAGCGATTGCTTTACTGAAGGCCCGGAAACTGGAAACGACGAATCCTGAATTCGTGAAATTGGAAGAAGGACGGATCAAATATTTATATCGGTCCAGCCTGATCATGTATCCCGTGGGACATGTCCTGTTCGATACGGCTTACCGTCCGGGCGAGGAGTATTATTCCGTG
>CAZMAE010000069.1:0-7279 GCA_964564205.1 uncultured Odoribacter sp.
AAATACAGCAGACACTACTTCCTGATTAAATTCACGCGGATTAACCGTTACATATTCAGAAATTTCATTCGCTTTAAGAGTGATGGTAACAAAAGGTACTTCTGAAATTATATCAAAACCTTCCGTCGCGTGATATAAAACCAATTTTAGCTCCGGATAATCAGGGAATGCATCTTGAGTATACAAGAAACGGGCTTTGAAAGTTCCCTCCGCCGGATCTTCCGGCTGATTCTCTTCCTTGACATTCAGAAACTCCGTAGCGGATAATTGGATTATGGTCAATGTCTGCGGAGTGTTTACCGTTATTTCCTCCGAATACAATGATGCCCCATCTTCTTTCTTCTTGATGCTCAATGTTCCCGGAAGATCTTTCTTGGCTATATAATTAATGCCTGTACTTAATTCATGATCTTCAAATTGGACACTGTAATTCGTTGCATTCTCGGAGAAACTGACTGTCGGAGTAAATTCCAAATAGTTATCTTTTGAATAAACCTCCAAATCTCTTCCTATCGACCGGACAAATGCAATCGGCTCCGAAGCCGGCCATTTGTCCGCTACCAAAACAGGCTGTTCCGAATCACTGTTTTTCTCAAACACTTCTATTTTCACAACTTCTCCTCTGCTTGCAAAGGGGAATTCTTTCCCGTTAAATGTCACACGATATTGGGAAGTTATGTCTATGGGTATAAAAGAAGTGACTATTTCATCATACTCCGTATCGATATCTTCTCCATTGGTATCGCAAGAATTTAATAGCACAGCCAAAACCGCAAACAATAAACAATAATGTTTCATGAGGTGATTTTTTTAAGATTTAGTAAAATAATCTGGAAACTTTTCATCATTCCCGTTTTTTGAAATTCTCAGAAAAATAGCGATGTCTGAAACAGATTCAAAATTTATAACCGACAGACAGCGACAGGCTCACGCCTTTCTTTATCCGGCTTAATACCCAGTCTCCCTGATTATAATTCATATCCGAAGTCAAATCGGCATACGCCTCCTTGTCATTGTCCGAATTGCCTTTCTGATATCCGCAATTGCGGTAAGTTATCACGTCTTGATTCAGCAGGTCGCCGGCATTGAATTTCACCTCCAGTTTTTCTTTCAGGAAACGGGCGGAGATTTGCAGGTCGAGCACGTCTCGTGACGCCTCATACTGGTCGTACCTCTCGGATTCTCCGGCAAACAACAATTTGCGTCCGTTACGTCCATAGTTCAATGCGGCGCCGAATGTTTTTCCCTGGTAGACCAATCCGGCATTTACCATATAGGGAGACAGTCCTTGCAACGGGCGGCGGCGGTCTTGCGTTGTAACTTCTCCGTCACCCCCGAAAAGTTCGTTTTTCAACCGTTCGAGATTGTATGTAACTTTTCCTTTCAGAAAGGTGGCGTTTCCACTGATATACACATCCTTCAAGAAAGATCCCGGGGCGATGAAAGCCAGTGATTTACGGAGATTCATCTCGATGCCCTTTACGGTGGCGTCATCTATGTTGAAAGGATGCAGGACATATTTTAAATCCATAGTCTGTCTCGTTACCATTTCGATAGGGTCTTTGAAATTCTTGTAAAAAGCACTGACCGAGACCACTTCACCCGCCTGCGGATACCACTCCAGGCGAAAGTCGAAATTGTCCGCGTGGGATTGCTTCAATCCTCCCCGGCTCGTGACTTCCAACCGGTCGTCCACATTATAGTAGTCGCAAGGGGTAAGTTCTCTGAAGTCCGGACGCGCAATGGTGCGGCTGTATGCCAACCGGGCATTGATCTGATCCGTCACGTTGTATACCATGGTGACGGCGGGCAGCCAGTCTGTTTTTTTCACTGTCACCAGGCTGTCTAGCGTTTTGCTCAGATCGGGGTCATAAAATGTGGTAAACACCTTTGTCTCGGCGTTTTCCATGCGTACGCCCGCCGTTAAGTGCAGTTTGCGGAGAAAGGTGAACTCCCCCATCAGATATGCCGCATGTATATGTTGCTTTCCTTCGTAAAAATCGGCGGCAAATGATCCGCTTAATCCGGAAGGTACATAATGAATGGCCTGACTGGTAAAGTTCTTCGGATCATACAAATCGCTCAAATTGGGGTTCGAGGCGTCTAATTCGTCCCATGCTTTCTGTGCTTCCTCTGACCATGATGCCTGATCTCTTACATCGGGGGGCATGGCATGGAGATATTGTTGTTCATAATCGGAGGTACGGAAAGTGCCCATATACCCTGCCTTAACGGTTTGCTTATTCCCTCTGACTACAAAAGGGTGTTCCAGATTCAAGCCGATGTTTTTCTTTTTCTCTTTCAGGTCACTGTACATCAAGTGTCCGTCTTCAATCGCGAACCGGTTGTTGTTGATAGAAGCGGTCCAATCGACGAAGCCGTCTTCCACCTCTCCTTGTACATTGCCCAATGCGTAGCGGTCGTCCGGATTGGTACGTTCTACCTGATTGAACGAGGCATTCCACGTGGCTATCAGATTCTCCTTGAACAAGCGGTGCTCGCCTTCCAGTTGGGTTTGCCAAAGCCGGCTGCGCAACGGAACACTATACTGTTCATAGGTATTCATCTTTGTCGTATACGTATGAATGTAACGTTCCTGGTTGGTATGTTGAAAACGGTTGTTAAACATGTTCCGCCAGGTAATCTTATGATTCAGAGATTTCCAACCGATATTTGCCACAGCGCCGATGGCAGTCACCCACTTATAGCGGTTGCTCGGTCCGTTCAAACTGTCTTTGATGATGGTGTTCATCTCTTTATACTCTTCCGTGGTCTGTTCGTTGCGGTAGGTCAAGGCCGCCACTACCCCCAGCTTGTGCCCGTAACCCAATTCGATGGGAGCGCCCAAGGTAAGCGAGTAGCTCTGTATCGGCATCGCTGTGAATTTCCTCATTCCGAATGTGTTCTTCCGTGCGGCCTCCTGCACGCTCGCTTTCCCTCCTTCTTCACTTCTGCCGACAAACCATTTGCGGTTGTTTATCTCGCCGAACAGCCAGTCGGATTTGAAACGCTTGTTGCTCAGGAAGTCTTTGCCGGTGCTTATTGTGTTCATGCCCACCCCGACGTTTACATTCACGAATTTCTCGTCGGGAACGGAGAGCGTGTTCACTTCTATCAATCCTCCGGTAAACTCACCCGGCAGGTCGGGTGTGAAAGTCTTTGCAACCGTCACATTATCCACCAGACCGCTCGGAATCACGTCGAAAGCGAAGTTCCTGCGGTTCGGCTCGGTGGAGGGCAGAGACGCGCCGTTCAGCCGTACGTTGTTGTAGCGCTCGCCCATGCCGCGCACGGTGACATACTTGCCGTTGTCGATGGTCACGCCTGCCACTCGTTTCAGCACTTGCGCCATATTGTTGTCGCTGGTTTTCTTTATCAAATCCGCACTGAGTCCGTCACTCATCGCAATCATCGCTTTCTGTTTGGCGTACAGCCCGTTGGCACTCGCTCTGTTATAGGTGACGGTTACCACGACCTCTTCGAGCTGTTCGCTGACGTCCTGCAGCACCACGTCCAGCGGGGTGGTCTTGCCTGCCGTGATCCGGATGTCCGAAACGCTCATTTTCTGGTAGGAGATGCACGAGATTTCGACGCTGACGGTGCGGGCGGGGAGTTCGAGGGAGTAGTGTCCCTTGACATCGGTGGACGTTCCGGTCGTCGTACCCGCGACAATCACCGTCGCTCCCGGCACGGGAAAACCGTTCTTATCGACCACCGTGCCCGACAGCGTGCCTTTGCCTTTTGCGGCGGTCTGCTGGGGGGCGGGGGCGGCAGCCGAACGGGTGATTACATACGATTTGTCATTGAGTTTTTTGTAGGTCAGATTCGTACCCGCAAGGCTTCCGGTCAGGGTATTATCCACCGACGCCGCATTCTGCAAGGCCGGGGCGGTCGAGTTCTTTACCAACGATTCTTCATAGGTGATGTCCACCTTATACGTTTTCATGATTTTACCGATTCGCACGGCAAGTGCTTCCCGTGCAAAACTATGTCCCGACCCCGTCTGGGCTCTCATAGTGCCCGGCAGCAACAGAAGCGCTCCGGCCAGCAGCAGGACAAAATGCCAATTTCCGGCTCTTTTTCTCTTTTTCATCTTTTCATTCAAATAATAATGGGTTAATTTATTTTCCGATCTCATATTCTGCTAATGTAAAGTATATCAGTGCATTATTTTATTTGCATCTTTCCCGCTCAAGACAAACCGCCCCCTATTCTCCCTTTCGGAAGAACTTTCTCTGACGGGAAATACGGGCTACCGCCCTTATTTTATCCGATAGCGATTATCTGTTTTCCGGTGAGAGGATAATCCGGTCGCCCTCCGTCCGGCTCCGCAACGAGAACAACGTACAAAGGCGTGTCATCACGTTCGGGACCGTTAACTCATCGTAGTTGAACGAAGAACTGATGCGCACATCCGCGGGCAGAGCATTGTTCTCGATTTCCAGCCGTTTGCCGAAATATTGCCTTACGCGCAGGCGGAGTTCGGCCAGCGAAGCGTCGTGCAGCACCAATCGTCCCTCCCGCCACGCCGTGACAGCCTCGGCATCGACTTTTTTGATTTCACCTTTGCCCGTCGCGGGATTGAAGATCAACTGCTCGCCGGGGGAAAGCGTCGCCAGCAGTTCCCCGCTGCGGGGGCTGCGCACCTCCACGCGGCCCGTGCAGACCGTAACGGCCCGTTCGGGCAACTCGTCATAGGCGATGACCTCGAACGAGGTTCCGCGTACCGTGACCTCGATGCCCGCGGCTTCGACAACGAACGGTTTTTCAGGGTTCTTCGCCACATCGAAGAATACCTGTCCCTGCATTTTCACCTCGCGGCGTCGGCGTCCGAAAGCCTCGCCGACAGTCAGGGTGCTTTCCCGATTCAGTTCGACGCGGGAGCCATCGGAAAGTTTCTGCGATGTCATGCCGGAAACAGGAGCTGAATAGATAGCGGCCATCCGAGGTTCCGGCAACAGCATTTCGTCCTTGTCCGCCAGCAGCCACGCGATACCGATGACGAGTAGCAGCATCGCGGCAATACCGGTATAACGATATATTACCGGCCGCAGAGTGCGCCACCTCTTGCCGGAATTGTTTCCGCCTTCCGCCAAGTGAAATTTCATGGAGAGATATTCCCATACTTTCTTTTCGCAAAGCGACGATTTCCGTTCGTCTTCCGCCAAAAGGGTCGCACGCTCCGCAACGGGCGACCACTCTTCGAGGGCTTCGCGCTCCGTGGGGTTCGCCGTCCCTTTTTCGTAACGGTCGATCAGGTCGGCCGCCTCATCGAATGCGTTGCTTTTGTCTCTGTTCTTTTTCTTCATCTATCAATGTGTTTTTTTTATTGTCGCTTTGGTTTGCCGATCCCAATCGGAAGGGGCTTCATATATATAGCGCTTTTTTGGGCCTCGACTTACTTCAAAAGTCGATGAAGATTTTATTGCATCTTTGTTTCGTTTATATTACCGTTCTGTTTTACTGATATTTAAGGACGATTATATTTTTTATTCGGCTACCCGATTTTTTCATCGCAGATCGAAAAAACAAGTTTTCTCCGATGAAAAGTTAAAAATGGTCCAACGTTTCAGATTTAACCGAAATGTAACAAAGGGAAAATATTTAACCCGTAATTTTGCGATGAAATAAAAAGGATGGGCGAATGACCGACAAAGAACTACTGGAACAAGTGGCGGAAAAAGATGCGGCGGCTTTTCGGGAACTGTATTTCCGCTATCAGAAATTGCTGGCGGAATGGGCCTATTCCAGATTGAAAGACTGGGACGTGACGGCCGATCTGATGCAGGATTTCTGGGCAGAGGTTTGGCTCGATCCCCGGATCATCAGAACCGACGATGCCGGAATGTGCCGGAACTCGCTGCTGAAAAATGTTTCGTTCCGCATCCTGCGTTCTTTTCGCAAACAGTTGCATTGTCCGGAAATCGCAGACGACGAAGTAATAGCCGCACAGGTGGCTCAACTGTCCTACACGCACATCGACGAGGAAATCAGCGCGAAAGAAATACAGCAATTCATCGACCAGTTGCTTGAAAAAGTCCCGCTGTTGGCCAAGCGCATTGTCGAACTGCGACTCTACCGGAATCTATCGGTAAAGGATACGGCACTCACTCTCGGTGTGGCCGAAAGTACGGTCTCCAATAACCTGTCCTCCGTTCTGGCGACCTTGCGGCAGGAACTGACGCTCCGGCATGAAACGGCCGGAGCGGAAAAACTGAAAACGATTCTGCCTTTCCTGCTGTTATTGCTGGGCGAATAAGGTTGAGGATCCGAACGACATCAGCACCGGCATGAAAGTTTCTCTATCCATATTTCAAAATTCTTATTCTCTAAACAAATCCTCCGCCGTTACCACGTTCTGCACGCTGTATCGGTACATATTCCGCTTGATACCAAACGGAGTAATCAGTATCATGTGTGTCGCCTTATGTCCTTTTTGTGTTTCACGGAAGCGTCCGGCTTTGTGACGCAGACATTCATCATCGGATTTCCCGATGGTATACTCCGTAGTGGAAAATTTCATCTCGCAGAGGTTGACAATCTGGTCGGCACGGTCGATAACCATATCTATCTGTGCCCCATCGCCATACACAGGGTCATCCTTTACCCGCCAAGAATAGATATGCGTTGCAACTCCGGCAATGCCCAAAGCCTGTTTTATCTGCCGTATATGCTCGAAACAGACCCGCTCGAATGCAAGCCCTTCCCACACATTCCGAACCGGTGTATTGGTGTTGATACTCCAAAAGGTTTCGTCCACACCGGCACGGTTGTGCAGGAACTTGTAATAGAACAGCGTATAGTTGTCAATCAGTTGGTAAATGGCTGTAATATGTTTGATGCCCTGATAGTGGTACCTGCGGACAAATCCGCACGCCTCCAAGTCCTCTAAAACCCGTGTCAGCACACCATTGTTTGACAGGCCGCCCTCATTGATAAGTTCATCACGGGTCATTCCCACTCGTTTCGTGCCAAGCGTCTCAACCACTTTGATATACGGCTCCGGATTCTTGAACAGGGATTTGTACAGCTCGCCATATTCATAGTGCAATTTCCCCGTCGGCGCGAAAAAGAGCGCGTCTATATTCTGGGCGACACTCTTTCCGCGTTCCAGCATCGACCAGTAGAAAGGAACACCCCCCATTACCATATAGCACTCCAATATTCCGTAACGGCTCATTCCCAAATGGCGGCTTTGGGCATATTGTTCGCACTCGTTCAGCGTGAACGGTGCAAGATTGATTTTATAGGTAACTCTGTTGTGCAGTCCACCGTGATC
>CAZMAE010000070.1:0-2471 GCA_964564205.1 uncultured Odoribacter sp.
GAATGACCAAAAGATCGGTGTCGTGGCAGCCGTGACCTACCGTAACGAGCAAAACCACGAAGAAATAAAGGAAACACGTTTCCTCAATCTCGACACGATATTCAAACCGGGAAACACCTACAAATTTGCCACTGCCGTAGGTGCTGTCGCCAATGTAGGCTGGGAAATGCCGGGGCATAAGGTTACATGGAGAAACCTCTTCAACAACCGTTTTACCCATACCAACCGGGAGCGATATATCTATAGCGATTATGAACACTATAAAGCAGTGGAACAGTACAGCGCTCCCCTGATAAGCCGGGTGATGCAGACTCAACTGGACGGCGAGCATCGTCTTTTCGACGACCGGCTGATATTCACCTGGAACGGTTCTTATAACAAGTCGAAACGTACTTCACCCGATGACCGCTATGCCACCGGATATGCCGTGGGAGAAGACGAAGACAACCCGCAGAAAGTAGACTGGCTCCTTTCCACCCAGTATGGAGGAGGAAAATTGAGTGAAAGCCACACCATGTACGGCAATTTGGATGAAAACAAGAAGAATATAGCCGCCGACCTTGCCTGGCCGTTCATCGTTGCGAACAACAGGCAGCAGATTAAGATGGGATATATGGGCAATTTCCGTCATGCGGAATATGAACAAGTCTATTTGAAACCCCAAGGAGGTAATCTTAACATTCCTTTCTATGGCGCTCCTATAAGCGAGTTCTTTGCGCCCGAACATTTCAATGACGCTACATTTGAATTCATCGTAGGAAGGTCCTTGTCGGAAGCCGATTATTACAAAGGCGACCAAACCATTCATGCGGGCTATCTGATGGGTGAGTTCACCTTCCTCCGCAAACTGCACTTCACGGGAGGGGTCCGCATGGAGAAAGGAGACACGAAAGTAAATACCAAATACTGGGAGAGGACTGCACAGAATGGCAAAGGAGCCTATGTAGATAGCCTGCAGGCTGTGAAAAAGACAGACTGGTTGCCTGCCGCCACACTGGTGTACAACCTTACGGATAATATGAATGTCCGTGCAGCCTACAGCAAGACGATTGCCCGTCCGGATTTCCGCGAACTTACCCCCGTTGTCTATTTCAATGTGGATGACCGCCTGGTCGTTAAGAATGAAAAGCGGATTGAACAGTCATACAGCAACAACTATGACGTGCGCCTCGAATGGTATCCGCAAGCCGGCGAAGTAGTTTCCGTCAGTGCCTTTTACAAGAAGTTCAAGAAACCCGTGGAATTGGTCACCTACGCAATTACCCAGACTGAAATGATGCAATATACATTCAACCTGGATGATGCCAGCGTGAAAGGAATAGAACTGAATGTGCGCAAATCATTGGGATTCATAGCGCCGACACCTTTCTTGCAAAACTTGTACGTCAGTGCCAATGCCACTTTCATAAAAGGAGATGTAACGTTTAATCTGGATGAGCTTATGGGGGCTTCGGAAGTCTGGAAAGAGACCCGCAAGCGTCCTCTGCAGGGATTGGCGCCCTATACCGTAAATGCCGGACTTACCTATCAGGGACAGGTATGGGGAGCCGCATTGAACTACGGACGCAACGGACGCAAGCTCGTTATGGCAGGCGAAAAAGCGGAATTCGACCAGTTCGAGGCGTCGCGCAACGTGCTCGACCTGCAAATCTCCGCCCGCTTCCTGAAAGAACGGCTGGAAATCAAATTCAATGCCGGCGATTTGCTGAACGAAGATGTGATCACCTACCGGAATTGTAAGTATGTAGAAAACGAAGGCTACACGGATTTGACTTCGGATATGAACTACAATGCGGGCGACTGGGTGATGAGCCGTATCGATAAAGGCGTGAACCTGTCATTGTCCGTCGGTTATAAATTTTAAATCCGTTTCAGACATCGCTATTTTTCTGTGAATTTCAAAAATTGTTTCACTAAATCTTTTAAAACGAATGAAAAAGATTTTTTTGTCAGCCATGCTGTTGGGCATGTTGCTATCAGCCGGCATCATTGTCAGTTCTTGTTCAAATGACGGAGAGATTACGGATACCGGATTTTATTCTTATTCCTTCTCTTTCTTTTACCCTCAAAATATAGATAAGGATTATGAATTCAGTTTCAATGACACAATAGGTTCCACCGGCTTTGCTTCCCGGACTACTCCGGAAGGAATCCTAAAAATATCCGAAAAAGAGAGTAAAAAGACGGTATTCGAGCAACAAATTTCATTGGCAGATAACAATGGTGCAGTTCAATTAATAAAAATAGGGGAGAATATAGATATATACAGTACAGAGAAATATATTTCTTTTATTCCAACAGTCATATTCTCGGGTAATGAGTCCGAATACACCATCGCTTTCAATGAACAGGTTTTAACAAATGGCGACCGAAATTATATATCGAAAGATAAGTCTGTCGGTACTCTCAAGATCTTTATATCCGACGATAAAAATCCGGTATATACCTCTGAAAATATGACCCTTGAAAAT
>CAZMAE010000071.1:0-25134 GCA_964564205.1 uncultured Odoribacter sp.
ATTATAAGACATATATTAAAGCCTTATTTCAACCAAATAAATCAGAATTTTCAATTTTTCATTTTCAATAATTATTATCTTTGTCTGGATATAAATTTTACAACAGATTCTATGCGCGATAAAGTTATTATTGTTACTGGTGCATCTTCGGGAATCGGCAAAGCACTAGTTTATGAACTATCTCGTCAGGGAGCCAAACTGGCTATCGCATCGAGAAATATAGATGAGCTATCCAAGATTGAACAGGAATTGAAAAAACAAGGAAAAGCGGTGTTAACCGTGCAAACTGATGTGACTGATGAAACGGCCTGCAAAAATCTGATTGCCAAGACATGTGCCTATTTCGGACACATCGACGTTTTAATCAACAATGCGGGCATTTCCATGAGGGCCTTGTTGGAAGATTTGGATATCAGTGTGTTACACAAAGTCATGGATGTTAATTTCTGGGGTACTGTGTATTGTACCAAATATGCCCTTCCCCATTTGCTGCAATCGAAAGGAAGTTTGGTTGGCATCATCTCCATTGCTGGATTCATCGGACTTCCGGGACGTACCGGTTATGCAGCCAGTAAATTTGCCGTTCGGGGTTTTCTGAACACTGTACGGATCGAAAACCGAAAAAAAGGACTGCACGTATTGGTGGCTGCTCCCGGGTTTACGGCATCAAATATCCGGAAGGCTGCTCTGAATGCAACCGGAGGCCAGCAAGGTGAGAGTCCCCGGGATGAAGGACATATGATGAGCGCAGAGCAATGTGCTTCTATTGTTATAAAAGGTATAAAAAAAAGAAAGAGAGAGATTATCATGACGTTTGTGGAAGGGAAATTGGCTGTTTTTCTTAGTAAATGGTGGCCTTCACTAGTCGATAAGCTCAGTTATTCCCGTATGGCTAAAGAACCGAATTCTCCTTTTAAATGACAGATTATGAAATTTTTTGTAACTATACTGTTTTTTCTATTTTGCTTTCATTGGGTGACAGCCCAAACCCAGAGAATATCCGGTGATATTATATTTCCCCAGTCTCCGATTGTGCAGCCCGTTGTGGAAAGGATTTATACAGGTCCCTCCTTCCCAGAAAAGTTGTCCCATCGAAGGTTGGCAAATAGCATGATCAAGAATCCGGGAGTAAGATACGTCATTCAGAATCTGAAAAAAGAGACTTATTCCGATGCTAAGGTGAATGAGGCTATCAACATTCTGATTCAATATGCCGAAAACGAAAGGTTGAAAAATGTAGTGGAATACCTGAAACGGTATGCGCAGAAAAATATGCTGCTGCAAACGCAGGCTTTACAAACACTGCAGCAACAGATTGCAGCGGACAGTATCGGTTATCTTGCTGCTATGACGGAAGAAGATGATTTTTACGAATACACCGATTTGCATCAATTTACCCGTTACATACAGGGCGATTCCAATTTTATCTGGCTCCGGAAAGCGAGCCGCGATTCCGTTTTGCTGGAAGTCATCAATATGAACAATAAGTCTGTCCGATTCTGGATCAACAATGGACAAAACAGATTTCACCGTTTCTGGGCCTCTAACCGTTCTGGAGATACCATCGGAACATGGCTGCAAGCTTTGCCGCAAGGAAACCGGTTGAAGATTTATGTTGACGAAGATGTTTACCTGGCCCCGGCTCTGGAAAAGAAAAGCTTGGAAGTACCGGGTAAATTGGCAAATCAGCCTGACGATCAGTATTTCACTATTGACGTTCCCCGGAAAATTCCGATACATAGGCGGTATTGGACCTATTATTCCGAAGTGGAGATTGCTATGAGCCAGGGAAAATTAGCCAATTGGGCCAGCGGGGGTGAAAACTCACTATCATTACTTAGTAATTTAAGATATTACTGGAACTATAATCGGAACAAAACAAGCTGGGAAAATTGGATGCATTATCGCTTCGGATTCATGAAAAACGGTAGTGAGGAAATCCGTAAAAATGAAGACCGCTTTGAGTTGAATTCCAAGTTGGGACAAAAAGCATTTAAGCATTGGTATTATACAGCTCAGTTCAACGCCTTGACTCAGCTCTTCAATTCTTATGATTATCCCAAGGATCAAGAACGTAAATTGGTGGCTAATTTTATGAGCCCGGGCTATTTTACCCTTTCTTTAGGTATGGATTATAAACCAAACAATAATTTCTCATTGGTGATCTCTCCCATTGCTGGAAAATGGAACTTTGTACGGGATACGGCAAAAATTAGTGCCTCACGCTATGGCATTTCCGAAGCGGGAAAGCGCTACAAGCGGGAAGCTGGAGCACAGCTTAACCTTTTCAGCAAATTGAACAACCTGTTGAACATCATGGATATCAACAATGAATTGAAAATATTTATGAGTTATGAGCGAAAAGATAAATACTTGAATGCCGGCAAAGAAGACGAGGAGAAAAAACATATTCCGCTGACAGCCAACTGGAAGATGACTCTCAGTTTTAAAATCAATTACTTTATGTCGGCCTCCATATATACGGAAACCATTTATGACGAAAATTATTCCCGGAAACTTCAATTCAGGGAAAACCTGAATCTTGGAGTTAAATTCCGTTTTTAAGAGTTTGAAAGTCTCTGCAAACAAAGTAAAAAAAGTCATGATCAATTTTGAAAACTGTGAAATATCGAATATAGTCATCCATAGCGTTGGAAATAAATTTGAAGGCGGAACATTAAGCCTTTCTGACAATTGCTTTCTTCCAGGAGATAGCGATGTGCTGAATTTACTGAAAAGTTATTTTCTGTCCGCTTTCAAGAAAGATGCCTATTACCATTTTCTGCCTTATGAAGAAGAGTTGATGAATAATCCGGTTTATGCATCTGTAACTGCTGTATTCAGTGACAAACAAGAGTTCTATGACCAATCGGTTGAAATAGCCCGGCATCTTTTTGAACAATCCAATAATCCGAACATTAAATCCGGAGAATTGTATATTGTTCATTTCCATAATTGCAATATTGAAGAGGGTATTTGCGATGCCATGGGAATTTTCAAATCGGAAACCAAGGATACTTTTCTGAAAATCGTTATGAATCAGAATACTTATGAATTGGTCGGAGAATCGGGCATTAACATCAAAAAACTGGATAAAGCCTGTATTGTCTTTAACGTAAAGCCGGAAAATGGATATAAGGTATGCATATTGGATAAAACGAATTCCAAAGAAGCCATTTACTGGACTACCGATTTTCTGGGGTTAGAACCGGGAGATGACAGTTATTTCCAAACAGCAAATTATCTGGATCTGTGTAAAAATTTTGTCAAAGACATCTATAATCAGGAAAATGATGTACCGAGAGCAGACCAGATCGATATGCTGAATCGTTCCATCAACTTTTTCAAAGATGCTGACATTTTTTCTGAAGAAAAGTTCAAAAATGAGGTAGTTCAGGAACCTGAAGTGATCAATGCTTTCGAAAATTTCAAATCTCAGTTCGAAACTGATAATAACGTAGAATTTCCCAAAGAATTTGCCGTATCGGATTTTGCTGTGAAAGATGAAAAAAAATATTTTAAACATGTATTGAAGTTGGACAAAAATTTTCATGTCTATATACACGGGGAAAAAAAATACATCCGCAAAGGATATGATGCCAACCGCGATATGAATTATTACGTATTGTATTTCCGGAACGAGGAATAATCCCGAATAAATAGACACGGCGAAAAAAATCATTATAACGCCAAGCATGAAAAAAATAGGAATTATATCAAGTGTGATTATCTTGACAGGGGTAATATGCCTGGTAAGTAGTTATTACTATTTTCTGAAACAGCCGAACGTAACAGTTTCCGATAACGGGATCATTTATATCCGACCCGGAGATTCTTACGAAACGGTAATGCTCACTCTTTGTGAAGGTGGTTATATCAATAATGAATATACCTTGCGGAAGATTGCGGAACTGAAAAAATATCCTTCTTCTGTAAAACCCGGTCGCTACCGGCTTAAAAACGGAATGGACAATAATACGCTGATCAATATGCTGCGTTCCGGTAATCAGGAGCCTGTCCGTTTTACCTTTAACAACATACGAACGCTGGAAGAATTTTCCGGCTTGATAGCAAGGCAGCTGACCATTGATTCGGCTGATTTTATGAACAAGGCCCGAAATTCGGAATATGTCGGAAAACGGGGATTTACGCCGGAAAATTTTATCAGTATGTTTATTCCGAATACTTATCATATCTTCTGGAATACTGACACCGATTGTTTCATAAAACGCATGCATACAGAATATAAAAAATTCTGGAATCCTGAACGCATCGCAAAAGCGGAAAAAGCCGGGTTCTCTCCCACCGATGTGTTGACGCTCGCTTCCATTGTAGAAGAAGAAACAAATGTTGCGGAAGAATATCCTGTCATCGCCGGTATTTACATCAATCGTTTACACAAAGGCTGGAAACTGGAAGCTTGTCCTACTTTAAAGCATGCCTTGGGAGATTTTACGATTAAGCGTATACTCACCAAGCATATGGAAGTCGATTCCCCTTATAATACTTATAAGTATACCGGTTTACCTCCTGGTCCCATACGGATGCCCTCCATTCGGGTAATCGATGCGGTACTGAATTATCAGCCTCACGATTATATGTTCTTCTGCGCCAAAAGTGATTTTTCCGGAAAACACCATTTTTCCAGAACCCTGAAGGAACACAATCGGCATGCTACTGAATATCACCGGGCTTTGAACCGAATGAAAATTTATTGATGCTCCGAAAGCCAAAAATAGTGGGAAAAAACAAATGATTCTCCAAATCCTTGGGAAATTCATAAAAAAATACTACTTTTGCGACCGATAAATTATTTTTTACTAATAATCAATTCATTATGTTGAATCATTACGAGACCGTTTTCATTACAACTCCCGTTTTATCTGAGCAACAGATAAAGGAAGCGGTAGAAAAATTCAAGAGCACCATCACGGATAATGGCGGTACGATTGAACACGAGGAAGCGTGGGGGCTTCGCAAACTGGCTTATCCGATCCAGAAAAAAACGACCGGATTCTACCATTTGTTGCAGTTTGAAGCAGAGGGGGCATTGGTGGACAAACTGGAAACTGCTTACAGACGCGATGAAAGAGTTATCCGTTTTTTAACGTTTAGATTAGACAAGTATGCTTACGAGTATACACTAAAAAGAAGAAGTAAATACGCAGCTAAACAAGAGGAGAAATAAGCCATGGCACAAAACGAAAGTGAAATCAGATATTTGACCCCCCCAACGGTGGATGTTAAAAAGAAAAAGTACTGCCGTTTCAGAAAAGCAAGAATCAAATTCATCGATTACAAAGATCCTGAATTTTTAAAGAAATTTCTGAACGAACAAGGTAGAATTCTTCCCCGGAGAATTACCGGAACTTCTGTAAAATACCAGAGAAAAGTTGCAACTGCTGTAAAAAGAGCAAGACATCTTGCGTTGTTGCCCTACGTAACCGATTTGATGAAATAATAAAAGGAGGACACGAAATGCAGATTATATTATTGACAGATATAGCAAATCTGGGACACAAAGACGATGTGATCAACGTAAAGCCCGGATATGGCCGTAACTACCTGATTCCTCAGGGATATGCCATTTTGGCTACGGAAGCTGCTAAAAAGGTAGTAGCAGAAAACACAAAGCAGCGTGCACACAAAGAAGCAAAACTGAAAGCTGAAGCAGAAGAATTGGCAGCTAAATTAGCAGAAGTAAAACTGACTATAGGAGCCAAAACTAGTAGCACCGGCAAGATTTTCGGTTCGGTGAACAATATCATGATTTCCGAAGCTTTAACTGCTCAGGGATTTGATATCGACCGTAAAAAGATCATGCTGAAAGAAATCAAAGAAGTTGGTACCTATACGGCTGTCATCAAACTTCACCGCGAGGTGAAAGTTGAGGTTCAGTTTGATGTTGTTTCTGAATAATTAATTAAAGTCATTAACGGACTATAAACGTGTTTCCAAACATATTCCAAACGCTTAAAAGCACCCTCACAAGGGTGCTTTTAATTTGTTACAACTTTTGCTTATCTTTGTACGACAGAAAAACAGAGAGTTATGATTGAACAATATATTGATTTGAAGGGGATCCGGGTGCATAATCTGAAAAATATCGATCTTAAGCTGCCTTTGAATAAATTGATCGTGGTGACCGGAGTATCTGGAAGCGGTAAATCTTCTTTAGCCTTCGATACTTTATATGCAGAAGGTCAACGTCGGTATGTTGAAAGTTTGTCTGCATATGCCCGTCAGTTTCTGGGACGATTAAATAAACCGGAATGTGATTATATTAAAGGCATTCCCCCTGCAGTGGCCATCGAGCAAAAAGTAAATACTTCCAATCCCCGTTCAACGGTAGGCACGTCAACAGAGATCTATGATTATATCAAACTGTTTTATGCCCGGGCCGGACAAACTATTTCACCGGTTTCAGGACAGGAAGTAAAAAGAGATAACGCGGACGATATCACCCGTTATATACTGAAGCATGCCGGAAAAACGGCTGTGATCCTTTCCCAGCCGCAAAACATACACCAGGTAGAGACTTTAAACCTTCTTTTAAATCAAGGATTTATCCGTTTGAAAATAGCAGATGCCTACCACCGGATTGAAGATATTCTCGGGGCTAATCAGTCTTTACCGGAAACGGATCCGGTGTTTCTGGTAGTCGACCGCCTCACTGTCAATGAAGAAAAAGACACGGTGTCCCGACTGACTGAATCTGTAGAAACTGCCTTGTATGAAGGAAACGGAGAATGCTTTATTGATATAGACGGAAAAATCCGGTCTTTCTCCAACCGGTTTGAGGCGGACGGAATTAGTTTTACCGTTCCTTCGGTGAACATGTTCAGCTTTAACTCCCCCATCGGCGCATGTCCCAAATGCGAAGGTTATGGCCGGGTGTTAGGTATAGACGAGGATCTGGTCGTTCCCAACAAGTCCCTCAGTGTGTATGAAGATGCCGTTATGTGCTGGAGAGGAGAAAAAATGAGTGAATGGAAAAAAGAATTAATCCGGAATGCCCATAAAATGAACTTTCCTGTCCATAAGCCCTATTATGAATTGAGTGAAAGTGAAAAGGAAGTGCTATGGAACGGATGTTCTTATTTCGAAGGGATTTACGACTTTTTCTCCTACCTAGAATCTAAAAAGTACAAAATTCAAAATCGGGTGATGATTGCAAGGTATACCGGGAAGACCAAATGCCCTCAATGTCATGGAACCCGTTTAAAACCAGAAGCTTCCTATGTAAAGATCAGTGGAAAATCTGTGCCTGAATTGGTTGAAATGCCTGTTTCTGAACTGAAGGATTTTTTTGACCATCTGGAACTGACTCCGGCACAAAGCAAGGTCGCAGAGAGAATATTGCCTGATATCCGTAATCGCCTGGAATTTTTATCGGAGGTCGGATTAGGTTACCTGACTTTAAACAGGCTTTCCTCCTCTTTATCGGGCGGCGAATCTCAACGGATCAACTTGGCAACCTCATTAGGATCTTCTTTGGTGGGGTCGTTATATATTTTAGATGAACCCAGCATAGGCTTGCATTCCCGGGACACCGAACAACTGATCCGGGTATTGAAAAGACTCAGAGACTTGGGCAATACTGTTGTGGTGGTGGAACACGACGAAGATATTATCAAAGCGGCGGACGAAGTTATCGATATCGGACCGCTGGCTGGGCGTCAGGGAGGCGAAGTTGTGTTTCAGGGAAATATTGAACAACTAGAAAATGCCGATACATTGACAGCAGGTTATATCTATGGAAAAAGAAAAATTGAAGTACCCAAACAGAGACGCTCCTGGAGTAAACAGATCATCATTTCAGGAGCCACCGAAAATAACTTGAAAAATATTACGGTCCGCTTTCCACTTAAAGTAATGACTGCTGTGACAGGTGTAAGCGGTTCTGGTAAAAGTACTTTGATAAGATCTATTCTGGTTCCTGCCTTGAAAAAATACTATGGGGATTGTTCCGATCATACTGGCAGTTTCAATAAAATGAGCGGGGATATGGAGTCACTATCGGGAGTAGAATTCATCGATCAGAATCCCATAGGTAAATCTACTCGCTCCAATCCGGTCACTTATTTAAAAGCTTGGGATGAAATCCGGAAAATTTTCGCCGATACTCAGGCTGCAAAGCTACAAGGGTTTAAAGCTTCCCATTTTTCTTTCAATGTACCGGGAGGACGCTGCGAAGAATGCCAGGGAGAAGGAATCATCAAAGTGGAAATGCAATTCATGGCGGATGTGTATCTCGAATGTGAACATTGTAAGGGAAGACGGTTTAAAGATGACGTGCTGGAAGTGTTTTATAAAAACAAAAACATTTACGATATACTAGAAATGACCGTCAATCAAGCTCTGGAATTTTTTTCAGCGAGTAACGGACATTGCGAACAAAGCGTAGTAGACAAACTGCAAAAACTGGCGGACGTAGGACTGGGATATATTAAACTGGGACAGCCGTCCAGTACTCTTAGCGGAGGTGAAAGCCAGAGGGTTAAGTTGGCATATCATTTGAGCCGTGAAAATGCAGACCCCACTCTGTTTGTCTTCGATGAACCGACAACAGGATTGCATTTTCACGATATCCATAAACTGATGGAATCCCTGAATGCCTTAATTGAACGGGGACATTCGGTATTGATCATTGAACACAATATGGACGTGATCAAATGTGCCGATTACATTATCGACTTAGGGCCTGAAGGCGGTAAAAACGGAGGAACAGTGGTATTTGAAGGGACTCCTGAGGAACTCCTGCATTGCCCTGATTCTTATACAGGCAGGTATTTGCGTGAAAAATTAAAATAATACAAATTAGGGAACCGCTTCATTCCTAATGCAGGAGTAAGCCATTCCCTCTGACTCATTGAAAATGAAAAAAATTATTGACTTTACCGTTAAAGAAAACCGATTTCTGAATGACGATATCTTTTTGCTGGTGTTGCATTCGCCTGATTTGCCGGAAATTAAAGCCGGTCAATTCGTTAATGTAAAAGTGGAAAATTCGACTTCTGTTTTTCTTCGTCGTCCAGTTTCTGTCCACGATATACAACCAGAAAAAGGCTTGCTCTGGTTGATGGTAAAAATCGCTGGAGCGGGAACTGCTAAATTATCCCTCTTAAAACCAGGAGAAAAGTTGAATCTTATATTACCTTTGGGAAACTGTTTTACACAACCAGATTCGGGACGTTGTCTCCTAATAGGCGGAGGCGTCGGAATTGCCCCATTGCTGTTTTTGGCCAAGGATCTGAAAGCAAAAGTCCTAGAAACGGTAATATTAATTGGCGCACGTTCCCAAAAGGACATCATTCTGAAAAAAGAATTTGAGAAATATGCAACGGTATACTTTACTACCGAAGATGGTAGTTATGGAGAAAAAGGCTATCCTACCCAGCATCCGATTTTAAAGGAGCACTTCGATTACCTGTTTTGCTGCGGTCCCTCTCCCATGATGAAAGCAGTTGCACAGTATGCTTATGCAAAAAACATTCATTGTGAGGTATCTCTCGAAAACATGATGGCTTGTGGTATAGGAGCCTGTCTGTGTTGTGTGAGCGATACGAAGCAAGGACACAAATGTGTGTGTACAGAAGGTCCCGTATTCAATATAAACGACTTAAAATGGCAAATTTAAACGTAAATCTTAATCATGGCTTAACATTGAAAAATCCTGTATTAACCGCTTCAGGTACATTTGGATACGGAGTTGAATTTCAGGATTTTATCAATTTAGATGAGTTGGGTGGTTTCATTGTTAAGGGAACTACTCTGAACCCTCGGGAAGGTAATCCCTATCCACGAATGGCTGAAACCCCATCGGGAATGCTTAATGCAGTGGGATTGCAAAATAAAGGAGTAGATTATTTCATTGAGCATATATATCCTCAGATCAAATCCATTCAAACCAATATTCTGGTGAATGTTTCGGGTTCCTCCGTTGCGGATTATGTTGCGACTGCCGAAAAAATCAATGAATTAGAACATATTCCAGGCATAGAATTAAACATATCTTGTCCCAATGTAAAAGAAGGAGGCATGGCATTCGGCACCAGTTGCAACTCTGCAGCAACAGTCATTAAGGCTGTCAGAAAAGTGTATGCCAAACATATCATGGTGAAATTGTCGCCGAATGTCACAAATATACAAGAAATAGCCCTAACGGCAGAAGCCGAGGGGGCTGATTCTGTATCCCTGATCAACACTCTGCTAGGCATGGCCATAGATACTAAAAGACGAAAACCCGTTTTAAGTACAGTCACCGGAGGACTTAGCGGGGCCTGCGTAAAGCCAGTCGCTCTAAGAATGGTGTGGCAAACGGCTAAAGCCGTCAAAATTCCGGTAGTAGGCCTCGGTGGTATCATGAACGCCACTGATGCCTTGGAATTCCTGTTGGCAGGAGCAAGTGCCGTCCAAATAGGAACTGCCAATTTTATCGACCCAATTGTCACAATCAAAGTAATTAAAGGCATAAATGCCTATCTGGATGAAAACGGATTTAAATCGGTAAATGAAATTGTCGGTTTGATTTGAATAAATATCTGAAACAGAACTGCTTTCAAAATTTTGTATCTGACCTTTTGAAGGCAGTTCAGTTTCAGCTCACTCGGTTTATTTGTATTACTTTTTTCATTTCTCATAGTCCTCAAAGCTCCCGTCTTCAAAAAACAAAATGATTCTTTTAATTTTTTTGCTTGTTAAAGCTATAGACATGGCCTGAGTTTCTTCCTGCTTATTCTCCAGAGAATCAGAAAGGGGCAATTCCTTTTTTTCCAGAGAAGAAGCAGACAAAATAGTTTTCCCCGGATAATTTTCTTGAACAGAAGAATGATTATGCCAAGAACCCTTTCCGGAAATCAACCAGTTCAGATTGACGTCTGGAAAAGCTTGGGCAATCTTATCCAAAACATCGAAACCTGGTTTACTCCGGCCATTCAGAATATGCGACATGGCTGAAGCATTTACTTTAATTAATGCAGCAAATCGGGTTGCCGTCAGCTTTTTTTCTTCTAATAATTGCTTGAATCTCTCTTGCATGTTGTCAAATTTTTCATTACAAATGTAATATATTGCCCCCAATGAAGCAAATTACAGTTGTAAATACCGATTTATTACGGATGTAAATTCATTTCATCAAAATGAGCCTATAATAATATATGAGCTGAAATTCAAACTGTTATGGGTTATATATCGGTTTTGATGATTTATGTGATTAGAAATCAGGTATTTGTATTAATGTAAGCTGAAGGAATCGATGGAATATAATATAAAATAAATATTTATATAAAGCAATAAAACTTACTGATTATTCAATATATAGCTAATACGATTCATCTCAAAATCCCTGTTTTTACACTTCAATGAACCAGAGCTACTTTTTAATTTTAAAGTATATATCGAATGATTAATTATTAATTATCTGGTTAATAGTGTATAATATATCAAAATCTATTTCCTGCCACAAAATTGTATGCCACCTAATTCATCTCCATTCACCAATTTCTTATTAGTAAAATAGGGCGTTATTGTTGTAAAAAATCTTTTTTACAGGTATTTTTACAACTGTAATAAATCCAATGCTCATTTTTTAATTAAATCTTCTTATATTTGATGAAAATTAAAAATCAGCATTATGACCATTAGTGAAAAATTATCAGCTTTGAGAGAAATCATGGAAAGGGAAAACTTGGATGCTTACATTGTATCTGGGACCGATCCGCACAACAGTGAATATTTGCCGGCAGCTTGGCAGCAAAGAGAATGGATTTCCGGTTTTACCGGGTCTTTCGGTACAGTTGTAGTTTTAAAAGATTCCGCTGGTCTATGGACCGATACCCGTTATTTTATTCAAGCCGGAGAACAATTAAGCGGCACTGGAATAGAACTTCATAAATTACGCATTCCCGGAGCCGTGGACTATCCGGAATGGCTGGCGGAACATTTACCCTCGGAAAGCCGGGTTGGAGCAGACAGCTACTATCTTCCGGTAAATAAAATGAAACATTTGAAGGCCAAGCTGGGAGAAAAGTACATACAAGTAATAGAAGAAAGCGATTTAATTGGTGATATTTGGCTCGACCGGCCAGCACTCCCTGAAGGTAAGTTGATACAGGTATCTTCCGAGATCACAGGCATGTCAGTTGGGGAAAAGATCGAATTGATACGGAACCTGCTCCGGGAAAAGAAGGCGGACTATTTTTTGTTGAGTGCATTGGATGAAATCGCTTGGCTTTATAATATTCGTTGCAACGACATCACGTATAATCCCGTAGCCATCAGCTATGCTATTATCGGCCGGAAAAAAGCATATTTGTTCATCAAGCGCACCAAAGTTTCTCCGGAAACGGAAACAGTGCTGACACAGGAAGGAATAGAGATACATGACTATCATCATATATCTCTGTTTTTAGAAACCTTGAAAGAAAAGGCCCGTTTTTGTCTGGATCCCGACACGCTGAATTATGCCATCTATCACCGGATATCCGCTTCTTTCCCGGTCGAGGGAGTAGTTTCTCCGGTAATCCTAGCAAAATCGGTAAAAACAGACAAAGAAATTGAAGGATTTCGTCTGGCTTGTTTAAAAGATGGGGTTGCCATGACCAAATTCTTTTACTGGCTTGAAAATAATATCGGCAATTCAGTAACCGAAACGAAAGCTTCGGAAAAGTTAACTTCCTTCAGAGCCCAAAATGAAGGTTATGTTTCGAATAGCTTTGAAAATATCTCGGCCTACGGTAAAAATGCCGCCCTGCCTCATTATTCTGCCACTCCCGGACAAGACTCCTTGCTTGAACCCCGCGGATTATATCTGGTGGATTCAGGAGGCCAATATACCCATGGTACTACAGACATTACCCGGACAATTCCCTTGGGAGAATTGACCACACAGGAAAAAGAAGATTACACCTTGGTTCTCAAAGGAATGATAGCTTTATCCAAAGGTATATTCCCTAAGGGGACACGGGGATGTAATCTGGATGCCATTGCCCGGCAGCCTTTATGGCAAAACTTCCGAAATTTCGGACATGGCACCGGGCATGGAATCGGTTTTTTCCTGAACGTACACGAAGGCCCGCAGGCTATCCGTCAGGAATTAAACGATCAACCTCTATTGCCAGGTATGGTAACTTCTGACGAACCTGGTTTGTACCGGGAAGGGAAGCATGGAATACGACATGAAAACATGATATTATGTAAAAAACTAATAGAAAATGAATTTGGAGAATGGTACGGATTTGAAACACTAACACTGTGCTATTTTGACACATCTGCATTGTCGGTTGAACTAATGAATCAAAATGAAAAAGAATGGTTAAATCAATATCATGAAATGGTATACGAAAAGATTTCTCCATTTCTGGATGAACAAGAGAAGGAATGGTTGAGGATGAAAACGACAGCTATCTCCTAGGGATAGTATTTTTCCATAAATGAACGCAACCATTTAGAAAATTTTACATCTCTATAGCAGATATTGATGTGTCAGTTAGATCAAATAATCGATAAATGCAGACAGGGTGATCGGAAAGCGGCAGAAAAAATATACCGGATGTTTTCTGCTAAGATGTTTGCCATTTGTCTTCGTTTCTCACGAAACCGGGCTGAGGCAGAAGATACCTTACAGGACGGTTTTATCAAATTATTTGATTCTATAGGCCAATATTCGGGTAAAGGTTCTTTTGAAGGATGGATGAAAAAAATATTTCTTACTCTGTCCCTTGAAAAATTCAGGAACAAATATCAGCTTCAATTGGTTGAAGAGGTTCCCGATATAGTAGAATCAGACCTCGACGATGTAGTGGATATACCCTCCGGAGTGCTGATCGGTTTTGTCGAACAACTACCCGAACGGTATAAATTGGTTTTTAATTTGTATGTGACGGAAGAAATGCAACACAAAGATATCGCAACAGTGCTGGGAATTACTGAAGGAACCTCAAAGTCAAATTTAGCAAGAGCCAGAGAAATATTGAGGCGGAAAATAAAAGAGTATCTGAATCATGAGCAATAATATAGACCGATTATTCAAAAAAGCCCTACTCGAACAACAGTGTGATCCCCCTAATCACATCTGGCGGAATATCGAACGGGAACTGAACAAACGCAATGCTCCAAGAAGCATATGGTGGTACCGAAGTGCGGCAGCCATAGCCCTGCTTGCATTAGGCATCGGTCTTTGGACACAATTTTATGCCCGTAACGAAGTCAGAATTCCAGTAGTTGCAAGGTTGATAGAATGTGAAAATATTGAATTTATTCCCCTGTCATATCTTGACAGAGACTTTCAGTTGCCTGCCCGTTTGAAAACGGTAAGCAGGCAACTGAAAGAAGCATCCTTACAGGAGACGGCAGGTATATTCAGGCAGGAATACCCCCAGCTATCCCTTCCGGCTTCAGTAGACAGCAAGGCTGTTCATCAGAAAAACAACAGCGTCAGTTTGAAAAACCATTTTATCCACCAGGATATCATTTCCATAACCAGTAAAGCTTCTTTAAAAAATAACCGCGAATACCAAGCGTTGCTGCAAAAAGAACAAAAAACGGAACAAACAAAAGAAAAGCTGAGAATTGCCCTGAGTGGTCTTTACACCCCGGCCTATTCTTCTGGCACCTATTCTTCCTCAGTGAAAAATACCCGGGGAAAAAGCTATAGCGATGATCAAATGAAGGGAATGATAAACAGCGGAGGCGGACTGGCTTTATCGTTGGAAACCGGAAAACGCTGGTCGGTACAAACCGGTCTGTTCTATTCCCGTATGAGACAACAAACAGCTGAAACAATGGAATCAGGACCTATTGCGACAATGACTGCCGGAAACAATTTCCGCAGAGTTTCCACTCCTTTGGGAAATATTAAAAACCCCCGGGCAATAGTCTGCCGTGAGCCTGAAACTGTCATCCCCACGACCGCCGTAGCCTCTTATGAAGAAGAAACCTTGGAACAAATTTTCAGCACCCTCTCCGTCCCTTTACATCTCCGCTACAGACTGAACAATAATAAAATCTCTTTTTCACTGATCGGCGGATTCAGCAGCAATATAATCATCGGCAATAAAGTATATCTGAAATACGGCAATGCTAAGGAATTCTTGGGAAGCACTGAAAATATCAGAAATTTCAATATGAGTGCGGACTGGGGACTCGGAATGGAATATCCTTTATCCGGTAAGATAAAAATTATGATCGAACCGGAATTAAAATACTTCCTTCAGTCACTGAGCCGGGACAACGATATCAATTATAAACCTTATCTCTTTACTCTTTCCACCGGCATTGGCATTGTTTTTTAAAGTTTTAGAAATCCGGACGCCGCAGGATTTCACTGCTAATAATAGCCTGTCGGAGATCTAGGCAAACAGACTCCTCTTCTTCTTCTTCCCCATCATGAAGGGCGGGCTTGTTTTCAAACATCTGGTATACTGTAGCAGGTTGTGCGGATTCAATAGGCACTTCGGATTCGCACGTTGAGTCCATATCTTCCAAAACGCCTTCTCTCCTATCTGAAAATTCTGAAACGGTATACCCTTCTTCTGTTTTTCCTCCAGAATCGTGTTCTGGAGGAAAAAACACTGGTTTCTCCATCGTTTTTTCTGTTTTGGATTTCATCATTTTGGATCTCATCATGCCGACAACATACACCATTACGATGGCCAACAAGGAAATCCAGTTAAAATCGGCTGTTATGATATTCATCTTTCTATATTTGTCATTCAAAACATTTCATAATGAAATCAAAAATAATATTTTTTTTCCATATTAGCTTTTCATGGGAAAATAAATGTAAGTTGAAGTCATAGATTTACGAAAATACCCGGATTATAAACTCAGATAACAAATTGATTGAAGCAATATAAAACGACAAAAAATCCTTCGGATAAAAAAAAAACATGATCGGCTTCTGGAAATAAAAATAATATTCTTTTTTTACTACCTTTGCCACGTAATAGGATTTTGCATAATAAATGTGTATCTGACAGAATCTTTCTGTCAGATAAAAACTAAAAATATAACCCGGATGAAAAGAGCATTAATTAGTGTTTTTGATAAAACAGGCATTGTTGATTTTGCCAAATCGCTGGATTCTATGGGCTGGGAAATCATTTCGACGGGAGGAACTTCCAAAAAACTGAAAGAAGAAGGGATACGGGTAAGGGATATTTCAGATTTAACGCAGTTTCCCGAATGTTTTGACGGCAGGGTAAAGACTCTGCACCCGAAGGTAGAGGGAGGCATTCTAGCTATCCGTGATAATGACAATCATAAAAAACAAATGCACGATTTGGGAGTTGATCCCATCGATATTGTAGTTTGTAATCTTTATCCTTTTAAACAAACCCTTTTAAAACCAGGCGTTTCTCACGAAGAAATCATTGAAAACATCGATATCGGCGGTCCTACGATGATACGGGCTGCTGCTAAGAATTATAAATTTGTAACTGTACTTACCGATCCTGAGGACTACGATCTGGTCATCGGGGAACTGCAGGCTCACGGTGACACCTTGGCAGAAACAAAAGAAAAACTGGCAGCAAAAGTATTCATACATACCGCTCACTACGATGCTTTGATCGCAGGATATTTTTCGGAAAAATCCGACCTTAAATATCCGAAGACCCTTACCCTGACTTACGAAAAAAAACAGGATTTACGTTATGGTGAAAACCCACATCAGACGGCAGCTTTTTATGCTTCCGTCAAGAGAAGCGAAGGAACTTTACCGGATTGTGTGCAATTGCATGGCAAAGAGTTATCCTACAATAACATCGGGGATACGGACGGAGCTTTGGAAACATTGCAAGAATTTGAAGAACCCACTATTGTAGCCGCCAAGCACGCCAATCCGTGCGGTGTTGGCAGTGCTTCTACCTTGGCAGAAGCCTATCGCCGGGCTTATGAAGCAGATCCTGTATCCATCTTTGGAGGCATTGTAGCTGCCAATCGGGAAATAGATGCTGAGACCGCTACTGAAATGGCTAAAATTTTCCTGGAAGTAGTTGTCGCTCCTTCTTTCACCCAAGAAGCTCTCGACATACTGACCAAGAAGAAAAATATCCGTCTACTCCGCTTGGAACATATCGGGAAACAAGACCGAAAGACAAGCAAAGCGAAAACTGTGTCGGGCGGTTTGTTGATCCAGGATCCGGATACGGAATTATTGCCTGAAACGGAATTAAAGATAGTTACTGACCGACAGCCGACTGAAGCTGAAATGCGGGATTTGATGTTCGCCTGGAAAGTAGTCAAACATACCAAATCTAACGGTATTGCCATTGCCAAAAATCTGCGTACTACCGGTGTAGGGCCGGGACAAGTAAGCCGGATCTGGGCACTGGAAAATGCAATTCGTCAGGGCGGGTCCCGGATCCCAGGAAGCGTAATGGCTTCAGATGCTTTCTTCCCTTTTTCAGATTGCGTCGAAGCTGCTTATAAAGCGGGTATTACGGCTATCATACAACCCGGAGGTTCGGTTAGGGATCAAGAGTCTATCGACACAGCAAATCGGTACGGTATTGCAATGCTCTTTACCGGAATGAGACATTTTAAACATTAATTCTTAAGATTCATACAAATGGGATTATTTTCATTTTTGACACAAGAGATAGCTGTCGATTTGGGGACAGCCAATACCATTATTATATGCAACGACAAGATGGTAGTCAATGAACCTTCTATTGTTGCCATAGACCGTAAGACTGAAAAGGTCATTGCAATCGGAGAAAAAGCTCGTCAGATGCAGGGAAAAACGCACGACAACATCAAAACGATTCGTCCGTTAAGTGACGGAGTGATTGCAGACTTTAATGCTGCCGAGCAAATGTTGCGCGGGATGATTAAAATGGCCAGTGTCAACAGTAAGTTCTTCTCACCTTCCCTGCGGATCGTAGTGTGCATTCCTTCTGGAAGTACCGAAGTAGAAGTACGTGCCGTCCGCGATTCTTCAGAACATGCCGGAGGAAGGGATGTATACATGATATACGAACCTATGGCGGCAGCTCTGGGTATTGGCTTGGATGTGGAAGCGCCAGAAGGAAATATGATCGTGGATATAGGCGGAGGTACAACTGAAATTGCTGTTATTTCCTTAGGCGGTATCGTCAGCAACAAATCCATCCGTATTGCCGGCGATGATTTGACGGATGATATACAGGAATATATGCGTCACCAGCATAACATCCGCATTGGAGAACGGACGGCTGAGCAAATTAAAATACATGTCGGTTCTGCCCTCTCGGAATTGGATGAACCGCCAGCCGACTTTATTGTACAGGGACCCAATCAGATGACTTCTTTGCCGGTAGAAGTGCCCGTTTCCTATCAAGAAATTGCTCACTGTCTGGAAAAGTCTATATCCAAAATAGAAATTGCCATTCTGGGAGCTTTAGAACAAACCCCGCCGGAGCTATATGCTGACATCGTAAATAAAGGCATTTATCTGGCAGGAGGAGGAGCCTTGCTCCGGGGGCTGGACAAGCGGCTGACAGACAAATTAAATATCCCTTTCCATATTGCTGAAGACCCGCTCAGGGCTGTAGCAAGAGGAACCGGTATTGCTCTGAAGAATGTTGATAAATTCTCATTCCTGATCAGATAATCCACTTCACCGTGAAAGAAATTATAAAACTGATATTAAAATATCATTTTACTATCATTTTTATACTCTTGGAAATCATCTCCCTTTCTCTGATAGTTATGCATAATTCCTATCAGAGAACTATATTTTCAGGGTATACGGCTTCTTTTTTCGGTACAATTTCTGCCGTAGTTACCGACATTGACGATTATTTTTATCTGAAGATAACCAACCAGAAATTAATTGCAGAAAATACTGATCTCCGGAATCAAATTGAACAACTCAAGAAAGCTATTCCTTTAAGAGATACGGATTCTCTGTGGATGAAAAACGATTCTGCTGACGTTGATTATGTTTTTAAAACCGCGGAGATGATAAATGCTGGTTTCAATAAAACCAAGAATTATATCACAATAAATAAAGGCAAAGCAGACGGAATTCAGGCTGAGATGGCGGTATGCTCCAGTGAAGGCGTAGTCGGTGTGGTGGAAAGGGCAAGCAAACATTATGCGAAGGTAATCCCGCTGATCAATACCAACCTTAGAGTATCTGCCAAGATCAAAAAAAACGGCTATTACGGATCTTTACAATGGGACGGCGATGACTACAGATATTCCTATTTGAATGACATCCCTTTCCATGTCAATGCTGAAGTGGGAGATACTATAGTTACCTCGGGATTTTCAACTATATTTCCAGAAGGCAAATTAATTGGTTTTGTCGAATCGGTAAACAAGGAAACCGCTAATTTTCTTTCGATAAAGGTTAAACTGGCAACTGATTTCAAAAAGATATCGGATATTTATGTGATTGCATATACCAAAAAGCAGGAACAGCAACAATTGGAAGGGGAAAGCTATGAGTAATCCGAAATTTTATTTACATCTGTTTATTTTGTTGTTATTGCAACTAACAATTTTGGATAATATACAACTTCATTCCTATGTATATATCAATATTTATATTTTAGGGATATACATTCTTCCCTACCGCTTGCGTGACGCAATCATTTTACTGTTTGGCTTTGCCTTGGGATTGTTTATGGATTTGGCAAATCATACCATGGGAATTCATGCTGCAGCCACAACTTTGATTGCCTATATCCGTCCCCGCCTGTTAATGCTAACTTCCACCCGGGAACAAATCGATGACATACAAGGGAAACAAAAAATCAGCGACTTTTGGTGGTTCTTCAAATACGTGTTGATTTCTACTTTAATTTTTAATGTCGTATTGATTCTTTGCGAAGCTTTCAGCTTTCAAAATTTCTTGATTACTTTAATGCGTATTTTTTACAGTACGTGTGCTTCAACCTTTTTCATCGTACTATATTATTTTATAGCTTTGAAAAAGAAACAAAATTAGTTGCCTCCGCTTTCGGACTTTTACCGGCCTCTGCTGCAACGAAAGAGCCGACCGGAGAAAAAGTTCTGGAAAATCCGCCGGGACAAAACAAAATTTCAAATGTCGAGTCATGAACAAATATACACCCCGAAAGACACTTATAACGGCGATCATAGTATGTGTGTGTTGTATTTATATTATTCGCCTGTTTTACATGCAGGTCATAGACGAATCATTTCAAGTAAAAGCCATGATGAACTCCCAGCGGATTGCCACTCAATATCCGGCTCGGGGGTTGATTTTCGACCGGAATGGTAAATTATTGGTGGAAAATCAACCGGCCTACGATCTGATGGTCATTCCCCGACAGGTTAAAGCTTTCGATACTACGGAATTGATCTCTATTTTAGGAATTGAAAAGGAGACCTTGGTAAAGAGCCTGTTGCGTTCCCGGCGTTACTCTATTTATAAAGCTTCCGTGCTGATATCTCAAATCACGGCAGATAAATATGCAGTGTTGCAGGAAAAGTTATACAAATATCCTGGTTTTTTTATGCAAACCAGAACTTTACGTAAGTATAACGTTTCCCATTCAGCCGATGTTTTCGGATACATCAGTGAAGTGGGGCAGGCACAGATTGACCGTGACAGTACCTACTCCATGGGAGATTACATCGGATTCAGCGGATTAGAAAAGACCTATGAAAAAATTCTGAGGGGGGTAAAGGGGGAAAAAATCTTATTGGTGGATAATTACAACCGGATTAAAGGATCATTCAAAGATGGCGAATATGATAAGCCGGCAGTTGTAGGTCAAAATCTGACTACGACCCTGGACATTGATTTGCAGGAATATGCTTACCAGTTGATGATGAATAAAAAAGGAGGAATTATTGCTATTGAACCTTCAACGGGGGAAATATTGGTGAAAGTATCCAGTCCGGGATACGATCCGCAACTGATGATAGGCCTTGAAAGAGGTAAAAATTATAAAAAATTGCTGGCAGATCCGAACGAGCCTTTGATTGACCGCGTGGTCAGCGGTGCCTATCCGCCGGGTTCCACCTTCAAAACCCTCCAAGCACTCTACGGATTGAAAGAAAAGGTCATTACTCCGGAATCCCGTTTCGAATGCATCGGAAAAGCACGTACCCCTATCGGCGGTATCCGCATGGGATGCCACAATCATGTCTCCCCCCTGGATTTAAGAGGGGGAATACAACATTCTTGCAATCCCTATTTTGTGAATGTGTGGAGAAGAATTCTGGAAAACAACAAATACAAAACAGTCCGGGAGTCTTATCAAGCCTGGCGAGAATTTATGAGTTCCTTCGGCTTAGGTTCCAAAATCTGCCCGGATTTCACAAACGAAAAAAGCGGATTATTACCCGATCCGGTTCTTTATGACAGAAAATTCAAAACCAAAGATTGGCGCTGGAGTTTTATCATGTCTTTATCCATCGGACAAGGAGAATTGTTGCTGACTCCCTTACAAATAGCCAATATGGCTTGTGTAATCGCAAACCGGGGATACTATATGACTCCCCACATTGTACGCCCTTTGGAGGAAACGAAGAACTCCATCGACAAATACACCGTGGATTGCAGCCGGGAAAATTTCGAGGTAGTTATCGACGGAATGACCCAAGCAGCTAGTCTGGGTACAGCCCGGGGAGCAGCCATCGATTCAGTGGTTATCTGCGGAAAAACAGGAACAGCGCAAAACAACGGGCATGACCATTCCATTTTCATGGCATTTGCTCCCCGGGAAAATCCCCGGATCGCAATTGCAGTATACATTGAAAACGGAGGCTTTGGGGCAGCAGCAGCAGTACCCATCGGAGGATTGATCATGGAAAAATACCTGAAAGGTAAAATTTCTACCCGTAAAAAAGAGATGGAGCAAAGAATGTACAAACTAAGCCTGATACACCCTAGCTTACCCGCGTTCGGTCAAACAGAGCAGAATACAAATTTTTCCCACTAAACAGGCAGCATTGACACAAAAAATATGAACAGAAAATCTGAATTATTGAAAAACATTGACTGGCTTTCTGTATTTCTATATGCAGTACTGGTCTTTATAGGCTGGATCAACATATATGCCGCCGTTTATGACGAAAGCCATAGCAGCATATTCGACCTCTCCACGAAATACGGCAAACAATTCATGTGGATAGGAGCCGCTTGCATACTCGCTTTTTTTATCATGCTGACCGACAGTAAATTTTTTACGGCTTTTTCTTTCGTCATTTATGGATTGATTATCGGTTTACTGGTAGCAGTATTGGTTTTTGGGGTGGAATCTCACGGGGCTCGCTCTTGGTTCGAACTCGGCGGTATACGGATACAGCCGGCTGAATTCGGAAAATTTGCAACTTGCTTAGCAATCGCCAATGTAATGAGTCGGCACGGATTTAAAATCATGCGCTTCAACAGCTTGGCACTTATCGGATTAATCCTGGTCATTCCGGCAGGACTGATTATCTTGCAAAATGACACAGGTTCGGCCTTGGTATATAGTTCTTTTATTCTGGTGATGTACCGGGAAGGTCTGCACGGCTCTCTCCTTCTCCTCTGTTTTATCACCATAGCGATCTTTATATTTACCCTACTTTATCCTCCCGTTATCGTGGTTTCCCTGATTATTACCGGTTCATTGATTGCTTTCCTTTATTACCGACAAAACAAACAGGATTTCTACCGGGTAGTTCTGTTTTTGGCGTCCATTTTTTTATTTATGCTTTTCCTAAAATGGCTGTTGGAACTGCCTGTTAAAATTGAACATCTGTTATTGTTTGCCTACTTATTGACTTGTTTGATAGGAATTTATTATATCTACAGACGGAAAATGAAACACATCATGTTGGTGTTGCTGGCTTCATGGATGTGTTTGGGAGCTACTGTTGGGGTAGATTATGCCTTTGAAAAATTGCAACCACACCAAAAGGACCGTATCAACAATCTTTTAGGAATAGAGACGGACCTGACGGGAGCCGGCTATAATGTCAATCAGTCCAAAATAGCCATCGGCTCGGGAGGATTAAGCGGAAAAGGGTTTTTACAAGGTACACAGACCAAATACAATTTTGTTCCGGAACAAAGTACTGATTTTATATTTTGCACTGTTGGCGAAGAGTGGGGATTTTTAGGCTCGACCATTGTCATCGTCCTCCTTACCGTGTTCATATTGCGGATTATCCGTTTATCCGAACGTCAACGCTCGGATTTTTCACGGATATATGGCTATGGCGTAGCCAGTATCTTATTTTTCCATATGGCCGTTAATATCGGAATGACCATCGGCATGGCTCCGGTCATCGGTATACCTTTGCCTTTTTTCAGCTACGGAGGATCATCGTTATGGGCATTTACAATTTTGATTTTCATTTTTTTGCGCTTGGATGCCAACCGTTTACAAGTTTTCAGTTAGTCCAGTTACCCGAGGGTGAATATATCGGGTTCGAACGTTTTAAATAAATCTAAAACCCTTCTTTTATTCAATTTTTTTAATACTTTCGTTTCTGAAAATATATTTAAAAAGTGAAGTATGAAAACATTGATAGTCAATATAAAGCAATTAGTACAAACAGAAGATACTCCCAGACATTGGGTAGCCGGAAAAGAGATGGCCTGTTTAGGGATAATACCGGATGCTTATTTATTGGTGGAAGGAGATAAAATTACCGGATTTGGACGAATGGCAGATTTGAATTTGGAAAGGATCTATGCGGAAAATGACAAGGTGAAAAAAATAGATGCCACAGGACGACTTGTCATGCCCTCGTACTGTGATTCTCATACTCATCTGGTATATGCCGGAAGCCGTGAAATCGAATATACCGATAAAATCCGGGGATTGTCATACGAAGAAATTGCCAGACGCGGAGGAGGCATCCTGAATTCGGCCGAAAGAATTCGGAAAGCTTCGGAAGAGGAATTGTTTGAAGCAGCATACGGCAGAATACAGGAAATCGCAGCCTTGGGTACCGGAGCCGTTGAAATAAAAAGCGGCTACGGATTGGATACCGAAAGTGAACTCAAAATGTTAAGAGTCGTGCGACGGTTGAAAGAAGAGACTCCTTTATTAATCAAATCCACTTTTTTGGGTGCACATGCCGTGCCTGCTGAATATAAAGGAAGACAAACAGAGTATGTCAATTTGCTTATCAATGAAATGATCCCGATGGTGGCAAGCGAAGAATTGGCCGATTTTATCGATGTGTTTTGCGACAAAGGATTCTTTACTGTCGAGGACACTGACCGGATTCTGAATGCCGGAATGAAATATGGAATGCGTGCGAAAATACATGCAAATGAACTGGACTACTCCGGTGGGGTTCAGGTCGGCGTGAAATATAACGCACTTTCCGTAGATCACCTAGAACACGTTGGTGAAGATGAAATCAACTGCCTGCTGGGAAGCGAAACCATGCCCACCGTCTTACCGGGAGCAGCGTTTTTCCTTAATATGCCCTACTCCCCCGTCCGGAAAATGATTGAATCCGGTTTACCGGTAGCTTTGGCTTCCGATTACAATCCCGGCTCCTCACCTTCCGGCAATATGAAGTTTATCATGTCTCTGGGATGTATCAATTATAAAATGTTGCCGGAAGAAGTCATTAATGCAACCACGATCAATTCAGCTTATGCCATGGGTGTGGAAGAAGAAGCAGGCAGTATTGCAACAGGCAAGCTGGCAAATTTCTATATCACAATCCCCATACCGGGAATAGAATACCTTCCATATGCGTATACGTCAAACCTTATTGATACCGTCTTCCTGAGAGGGAAACAATTTTGAAAAATAATGATTGTATATAACAACAAAATAGATATCCGATAAAATGAAAAAGTTAATTGAATGTGTGCCCAACTTCAGTGAAGGGAATGACCTGCACATCATCGGTCAGATTACCGATGCCATGAAAACCGTTGAAGGAATCAGTGTCATCGATGTCGATCCTGGAAAAGCCACCAACCGTACGGTAGTAACCATGGTCGGCGAACCGGAACCTATCTGTGAAGCAGCTTTCCGGGCTGTGAAAAAAGCTGCCGAACTCATAGACATGAGCAAACATAAAGGCGCACATCCCCGGTTCGGGGCCACGGATGTATGTCCCCTGGTACCTGTATCCAATATCACTATGGAAGAAACGGTAGAATATGCCCGTAAATTAGCCCAAAGGATCGGCGAAGAGTTAAGTATCCCGGTA
>CAZMAE010000072.1:0-15569 GCA_964564205.1 uncultured Odoribacter sp.
ACCTTGCTTGGCGTACTGTCCGTAATTGGTGGAAGAAACACTCAAAGTGGACACGCCGAGTGATTGCTGCCATCTTGATTCTTATTGCTGTGAGCTTTGTGACACTTATCGCCTCTGCTATCTACAATGATGAATATGGCAGAGATTACTATGACCGCAGTCTCTCGGACAATGTAACGCTTCGTTCATTTTCGGACAATAGGTGGCGGGTATATAACAACCGAACAGAGGAGTATACGACCGACAAGATAAATTGGTTATCCGAAGTTCCCGATGTTTGAGGTACAAGACCCGGAAAGTTATGCTTGGTATCTGGTAGATACTAACGGTAATGTGATTTCCAAGAAATAATATCGGTACTATGAAATGGATTGTACACGCAATTGCGGTTATTTTTCTCTCTACCTCTTGCTGCGCGAGTACTACAAAAGGTAATGGAATGAGATTACTTCAGTGGTTGATGGTGTTGGCGGTGATTATACCGCCAATGCTACAGCCATGTTATTATCAATCGCTTGGTGCTGAAATTCGTTTTAACAAGAAACGACTCAGATTTTCACCTAAGTCGTTTCTTGTGGTATCACCTGGAATCGAACCAGGGACACAAGGATTTTCAGTCCTTTGCTCTACCGACTGAGCTATGACACCATCGTTTTGCGGATGCAAATATAGGGGATATTTGCAGATTTGCAAAAAAAATGCGGACTTTTTGAAATAACGGTCGTTTGTTTGTATCAGATTCTTGATTTCCGGCAGATGTAAGCTTTGTTCCTTATTTGTAAACAGAGATAAAGTAAAAGTATGATTAAAAAAAGACTGGCCATGGGAAGGGCAGGCTGGCCGAATATCCACACGGGTAGGGCAACGGTCAACAAAATGGTGTACAGGCGTATGTAAAAAAGGATTGTGCGGGGAAGCTGTCTTCCGGGCAGAAACGGCCAAACGAAAAGGTTCAGAGGATTTGCCCAAAGAATATTCCAGTTGGGGGCAGTCAGCGGATGTTCGGTGAAAGCGCCCAGAAAAACGATCAGGCAGCCTATGAGGCCCGAAAAAAGAAACATCAGAATGGTAACGGTGTTTAATAAAAACTTGCTTTTAATTTTGTAAAGAACCAGAATAATAAGGAGGACGCCGAAAGCAAAGACGAAAAACGGAGTGAAGTACCAGGGGGTGGAGACTGAATTTACGGGAGCCTGGTAGAGGGGGGTGGCATCGGTTGCCAGGCGCCGGTGGTTGTATTGTGCCGAATTCAATCCGTACATCAGGTAATCCGGTAAAAACATATATTGAAAAGGGGTGGCCTGACGGTTTCCCCTCTGGCCTAAAATGGTGTGTATACCCCATTGAACCCAGGGGGAAGTCTGTAAATATTCGTCCAATAAATTCCAGAAATTTTTGCCGGCATCGGGCAAATTCCAATCTGTTTTTCCGGACAAGCTTTTCATTAGAATATCGCGGCTGCGGGTAGTGCAATTATCGAAAAGAAAATTGTAGAGATATGCCCGGTTTTGCGGAAGGGCATTTTCCAGTAAAAGGTTGAACAGGGTTTGTTTTTGCAGGGAATCCAGCAATAAAGTCTGGGAATAAACGGATCTCTCCTCCATTTTATACATTTCTATAAAATGGTTGAAAGGACTTTGAGTCAGGTAATACGGAAGCAGGCCTTTGGCGTATTTCAAATAGAAATGGGGAGTCTGAAAGTCGAACGTACCGTAATTGAACACCTGATCGTAGTTTTTTTGCGGATCTTGCACGCGGATTGCCGTATGCCCGAACAGGGAATAGAGTTCTGCGCCGGAGGAGCAGGTGAGAATGCTGATTTCTGCTTCCGGGGACAGGGTGAAAGCCCGGTTTTCCAAATGGCAACAAACGATGAGGATTAAAAGCAATACAATTTTTTTCATGGGAGTATTTTTTATTCCGTTTTCAGACTGATATTTTTTTGCGGGGCAGAGGAATCATTCTCTATTCCGATATTTTCCGGGTATTCAATGCGGCAAAGAAAAAGAGCATGTCCCGGTACAGACATGCCTGCCTTGCAGCGATCTTTGGACTCGATAATGCGGCGAAGGGCATCCGGCGTTAATTTACCTTGTCCAATCTCAAGCATTGTGCCCACGATGGCTCTGACCATATTCCGTAAGAAACGGTTAGCTGTGATGGTAAATACAATTTGATCGCCTTTATCTTCCCAGTAAGCTTCCGTTATCGTGCAGTTATTGCTTTTCACATCAGTGTGAAGTTTGGAAAAACTTGTAAAGTCTGTATATTCCGGTAAGATTCGGCAAGCTTCGTTCATCCGTTTGATGTCCGGAAGGGGAAAAACTTTCAATGCATAATCGCAGCTGAAAGGATTTTTCTTTTTGTCGATGAAATATTTGTATGTCCGGGAAAGGGCGGAAAAACGGGCATGTGCATCCGGCTTTACGGGATAAAGACGGTAAACGGCAATTTCCTTTCCCAATAAACGGTTGAGTTTGTAAACTGTTTGATCGGGATCGCTAAGTCTGTTTTCCAGATCGAAATGTGCGACATAAAAAGAGGCATGTACTCCCGTATCGGTCCGTCCTGCTCCGGTAACCGAGAGTTCACGGCGCAGTAAAGTGCTCAATGCTCTGTTGAGTGCTTCCTGAACAGTTGCAGCCCCCGGCTGCAGCTGCCAGCCGTGGAAATCACTGCCGTTATATGCAAGTTCAATAAAATATCTGATCATATCGCGAAGATAGAAAATCTCTTCTTTGCCGGCAATTAAAGATTTAGAAACTTTCATAAAGAAAAATCGTTTATTTTGGCATATATTTGTACTTGGCTTTGGAGGTGGAAGAGACGGTTTATTAAAATAGTTGTAGGTTATATCAGAATGAATATACAAGAAAATTTAAAACAGATTTTAGAGACCTTGCCGGAACAGGTACATTTGCTCGCGGTGTCGAAGACGAAACCGGCGGCACTTATTGCAGAAGCTTATGCGGCAGGGCAGAGGGCATTCGGAGAAAACCGTCCGCAGGAGATGGCTGCCAAATACAAGGAACTTCCCAAGGATATCGAATGGCATCTCATCGGACAGTTGCAGGAGAAAAATGTAAAATATATTGCTTCCTTTGTGAAATTGATCCATTCGGTGGATAGTTTGAAGCTGTTGGTACGGATTGATCGTGAAGCCGCTAAGTGGCAACGGAAAATTGATTGTTTGCTTGAATTTCATATTGCTGAAGAGGAATCCAAGTCGGGGTTGACTCTTCCTGAAGCCCGGGAATTGCTGGAATGCGAAGATTATAAGTTGTTGTCGCATATCCGGATAACGGGAGTCATGGGAATTGCTACCAATACAGACAATAAGCAGCAGATACATAAAGAATTTCATCGCTTGCATGAAATCTTCGATCGGCTCAAAGAGGACTATTTTGCTCAGGAAGATAGTTTTAAGGAAATTTCTATGGGCATGTCGGGCGATTATGGAATTGCTGTAGAGGAGGGAAGTACTCTGGTGAGGATCGGGAGTTCAATATTCGGAAAGAGGGAATATAAATAGCTTATTAATTTAGAAATCAGAGATAAAAGACGGGGAATGGCGGGGGAAGAAAAGTTTAAATCATAAAATATATTGTATGGCGAATTTAAAAACAAAGTTTATCGGGCTGGAATTGAAGAGTCCCATTATTGCAGGAAGCTGCGGATTGACCGCGGACTTGAATAAAATGCAGGAGATGGCTGATAACGGTGTCGGAGCAGTGATTTTGAAATCCATCTTTGAAGAGCAGATCAATCGGGAGGCCTCGGATTGTATTACTGACGGCAGTTATCCGGAGGAAACCGATTATATCCGGAATTACGTGAGGGCTCATGCCGTTCAGCAGCATATCGATTTGGTGAAGTCGGCAAAAGCACGGTTGGATATTCCGGTTATTGCCAGCATCAATTGCTTGCGTGACGGGGAATGGATTAGTTTTGCCACGGAATTGGAAAAAGCCGGTGCCGATGCACTGGAATTGAATGTATTTGTCTTGCCTACAGATGAGTTTATGGAAAGCAATGCTGTGGAAAGCATGTATTTTGATATTGTCAAACATGTTAAATCGGTAGTGAAAATTCCGGTCATCGTCAAGCTTAGCCGTTATTTTACCAATTTGCCCGCTTTCGTCAGCAAATTGAAAGCTTATGGCGCTGATGCCGTCACGGTGTTCAACCGTTTTTACGAACCGGATATCGACATCGAGCATCTGACGGTGGGGGCGGCTTCGGTATTCAGTTTACCGGCGGATTTACGCACAACTTTGCGTTGGACAGGCATTCTGGCGGGAAAAGACAGGATGTTGGAGATTTCTTCTTCTGGCGGTGTACATAGCGGAGATGCCGTAGTGAAACTTTTGCTTGCCGGAGCTTCAACCGTACAGGTTTGTTCGGCGCTATATGAGCAAGGCATAGAGGCGGTACGCTCGATGAATCGTTTTGTAGATAGCTGGATGGACCGGAAAGGTTTCAAAACCATAGAAGAATTCAAAGGCAAGCTGTCGTATGCCGATGCTGTTCATGCTGAACGTTATGAAAGGGCTCAGTTCATGAAGTACTTTAGTGATAAAAAATGATGGTCTCCAGACGAAAGTGTGGAGTTAGTTTAAACTTAATATAAAAGTATATGATGAGATGTGCGTTGTTTTTAATCGTGGTGTGTTTGGTTGCCTGCCAGGGAAATAAGTATGCGGGAGTGCCGGAAAAATATCATTCTCTGCTTGACCAGGCTCTGGAGAAAGCAGGGGATAACCGGACGGAACTCGAAAAAGCGATCCGGGAAGCACCTGATTTACAGAAAGAAGGAATAGCCTTTTTGGTTGCTTACATGCCGGACAGGGATTTGCAGGAACTGAGTGCGGATTTTTTGTTGGAAAATACCGCTTATGCTTATAAAGCCCGGGAACAATATCCGTGGGCAAATGCGCTGCCGGACAGTATTTTTCTGAACGAGGTGTTGCCTTATGTGAGTCTGAATGAGAAAAGGGAAAACTGGAGGAAAGAGTTTTATGAACGTTTTAGCAAGTATGTGGAGAGTTGCCGGACTATTTTCGAGGCCATCGATTCGGTAAACCGGAATATCCGGGACGAGGTGGTTGTCGATTACAATACCCGTCGGGAAAAACCGGATCAGGCTCCTTTCGAATCGATGCGGCAGCACATGGCTTCGTGTACGGGATTATCCATATTGCTGACGGACGCTTTCCGGGCTGTGGGGATTCCTTCCCGGGTGGCTGGCACTCCTCAATGGCACGATGAAAGGGGAAATCATAATTGGAGTGAAGTATGGGCCGACGGGAAATGGTATTTTACCGAATATTATTATCCCGGTCAGCTGGACAACGCCTGGTTTTTTGCAGATGCCGGAAAGGCCGTAAAAGATGATGCGGCAAAGGCTATTTATGCCTCTTCATTTAAACCCACGGGAATCTCTTTCCCTTTGGTATGGGATGAAAATATCCGGTATGTCAGTGCTGCGAATGTGACGGACCGGTATGTCAGCTTATATCAATCGCACATCTCTTCCATTTCGGCTGACGGTAATCATGTTCCTTTAAGGGTAATGGTTTTCAAGGATAAGAAACACGATAAACAGTCTGAAGACCGGGTTGCTACCAATATGGATGTTTTCCGGGGTAAATTGCAGATGGGGGGCGGACGTAGTGCCGGGCCGACTCGGGATATGAACGATGTTTTAACTTTTATGCTGGAGAAAGATCAAACCTACACGGTTAATTATGTTGACGGGAAAGGAGAATTGAAAAGCGTGGAGGTAGAACTGAAAGACAAGCCTAAGGAGCTCAAGCTTTATATGGAATAATTCTTTTCCGCTAAAAGAAGGAGGAGCAAGCTCTTTCCGTTAAAGTGGGTATTACAAAAAATCTCCTGAAACTACCGTCAGGAGATTTTTTGTGGCTTTCGGTTTTTTCCGGACATTCTGCCTGTCTGTTTCAAATTCTTTTAAATGGCGATATTAATTTTCCGGAAAGTTCCCTGCAGTAAATCAATCAGTAATAATTTGCCGGATAATACGGGTTGATTGCCGAGAATAATTTTCAGGACTTCGCCTGCCTGGATAGAACCCACTGTTCCCGGAACCGCCCCGATAACTCCTGCGGACTGGCTGAATTTTCGGATATCTGCCGGATAGGGATAAAGGTCGCGGTAAGTGGGACCTTCCTGATAATTAAAGACTGATACCTGCCCTTCGAACTCGCAGATACTTCCGTATACAAAAGGTTTTCCGTATTTCACACAAGCATCGTTTATGACGTAACGGGAGGACAGGTTGTCAGTGGCATCCACTATAACATCGTAATCGGGAATGATGTCACCGGCGTTTTCCGGTGTCAGACGCCGATTCATGGCGGTAATCCGGCAGGCTGGATTCAGCAACTCCAGCTTCCGGCGGGCAATTTCCGCTTTAGGTAATCCCAGGGAAACGGTATCGTACAGGATTTGACGCTGGAGATTGCTTTCCGACACCACATCGTCGTCCATAATGCCGAGCGTTCCGATTCCGGCCGCCGCCAGATACAAAAGTACAGGCGAACCCAGCCCTCCGGCACCTATCACCAGTACGCGGGCCTGCCGGATTTTTTCCTGTCCTTGTTCACCTACTTCCTTTAAGATGATCTGACGGGCATATCTTTCTTGTTTTTCCATAATCGTGATCTTCGTTGAAGGGAAGTTCCGCTACATCCAGTTTTCCCAGTCCTTCCATACCGGTTCGTAGCCTTTCTGGCGGATACTGTCGGCGACTTCGTCCGGAGTTCTTTCATCGCTGATGTGAAACTGTTCCAAAGCTTGCGGATAAGTGAAGTATCCTCCCGGTTCGGTTTTCGACCCTGCACTCAGTGAAGTAATCCCCAGAGAAAGCATATTGTTCCGGAATGCTGCCGCTTCCCGGGTGGAGATGGATATATCCACATCATGGTCGAAAATGCGGAAAGCAAAAATCAATTGCGCCAAAGCCTTGTCCTCCAGGACTACGTTGGGCTGAAAATGCCCTTCGGACGGACGCATGCGGGGGAAATTCACACTATATTTGGTCTGCCAATAGTGTTTTTGCAGGTAACGCAAATGCCTGGCCATCATGGTGACATCGGTCCGCCATTCTTCCAATCCGATCAGTACACCCAATCCGATTTTATGTACATGGGCTTGTCCCATCCGGTCGAAACCGTTCAGGCGCCATTCGAATTTAGATTTCATCCCTTTGGGGTGATATATCGGATAGCGTGTCCGGTTGTAGGTTTCCTGAAAACAGACCACTCCGTTTAGTCCGGAATGCGTAAGCCGTTCGTAATCTTCGGATTTAAGCGGCATTACTTCAATGGATAGATTAGCAAAAAGGGGACGTGCCAGGCGTAAAGCCCGTTCCAGGTAATCTACTCCCGCTTCTTTAGGGTTCTCTCCGGTAACAATCAATAAGTTTTCAAAATTGCCCAGCTTTTTGATGGCATGTAGCTCGTTCAGGATTTCTTCTTCGGTGAGAATAATCCTCTTCAGTGGATTGTTGTGATTGAAACCACAGTAAACGCAAAAATTGGTACAAGAATTGGTGAGGTACAACGGAATATACATCGAGATGGTCTTCCCAAACCGTTGCAAGGTGTATTTTTGGCTCAGGGCAGCCATAGGTTCCAGATATTTTTCTGCAGCAGGAGAAATCAGCGCCATAAAATCCTCTGTATTCAGCTGGCTTTTGCCCAAAGCCGTTTCGACATCGGCGGGGGTTTTGGCATAAATTTGCCGGGTTGTCTCTTCCCAGGAATATTTTTCTAGTTCTTCAGAGAACATATTTTTAGATTTTAGGTCCTGTTCCGGTTGAGACGGAACAGGAAGGATTGATACATTATTTCAAAAATGCCGTCAGCGGGCTGCTTGCTTCTGCAACAGAGCTTTTTCCGGGGAGACCGGCTTCATAGGCCATGCGTCCGGCCTCGACAGCAACCTTGAAAGCCTTTGCCATTTCGACCGGATTGCCTGCGACGGCTATGGCTGTGTTGATGAGTACGGCATCTGCACCCATTTCCATGGCTGCGGCAGCATGGCTGGGAGCACCGATTCCGGCATCAACCACTACCGGGATATTACTTTGTTCGATGATGATGCGCAGGAATTCCCGGGTTTGCAAACCTTGATTCGAACCGATAGGTGCGCCTAAGGGCATGACGGTGGCAGCTCCCGCTTCTTCCAGCCGTTTACACAAAACAGGATCGGCCTGGCAGTAGGGAAGTACGATAAATCCCATTTTGACTAATTCTTCGGTAGCCTTCAGTGTTTCAACGGGGTCGGGCAACAGATAGCGTGGATCCGGATGGATTTCCAGTTTCAGCCAATTGGTGCCGAAAGCTTCCCGCGACAGCTGGGCGGCGAAAATGGCTTCGCGGGCGTCGCGCACACCCGAAGTGTTGGGAAGCAATTGTACTCCCGGCCGGAGGATATGTTTCAGCATATCGTCTTCTTTCTTTTCTTCCGTCCGGATTCGTTTCATCGCCACCGTGACCATCTGGCTTCCGGAAGCGATGATGGCTTCTTGCATTTTTTCGTTCGATTCGAATTTTCCTGTTCCGGTAAACAAACGGGAAGTAAAAGTTTTATCTGCTATTTTCAGAGGTTCCATGATTTCGGATTTATGATTTTACAATGTTTAAAGTCGTATGTTTTCAGCTCATCAGCTGAATGATTTCCTGCGTTTTGCGGCACAGGTCGCTGCTGTTTTTGATCAATCCGGAAAGCGCTATTCCTTGTATTCCGGTTTGCATCAAGGGAGGGATGTCCTGTCCGGTAATTCCTCCGATGGCAAATACCGGAAGCGGAATGCCGGCTTCCCGCATTTTCCCGAGCAGATTTGCATAGCCTGCCAGTCCAAGCAGGGGACTAAGCTTTTCTTTTGTCCGGGTATAAGCGTAGGGGCCCAGCCCGATATAGTCAACCTTTTGCTTGTGCCGTAAGAGGATGTCTTCCCACGTATTGCAGGTAGCCCCGATGATTTTGCCGGGGCCTAGGATTTTCCGGGCTTCCAGCGGATCCATGTCCTCTTTGCCCAGATGCACCCCGTCGGCCTGCAATTGTCGGGCCACCTCTACATTATCGTTGATAATCAGCAAGGCATTGTAGTGGTGGCAAATCTCTTTTGCCCATCGTCCTGTTTGTAGCAGTGTTGCGAAGTCTGCGTCTTTCATTCGTAATTGAACCCATCGTATTCCTCCGCGACATACTTCTTCGATCTGCTCACACGGGGACATGCCTGGTTTGGGAGCGGTTATGTATTGCAAGTTTAATTGCGCAGGAGAAGGTTTGGAACAATAAGTGGCATCGGAGAGATAATGAAAGCTTAACGCACTGTTATTGCTTTCGATAGCTCTGGCTACATAAAGTTGGGCTTGATTACAAGCTTCTTCTAAAGTCCGGCCCTGGGATAAGGCTGAAACGAGGGCTGCGGAAAGGATACATCCTGTACCGTGTTTGCCGTACCGGCTTCTGGATACTGTAAAACGGGACATCTCCGATGGAGTGATCAGAAGATCCGTAACTTCTTTGCCTTCGTTGTGTCCTCCTTTCCATAAGATGTTCAGCCGATATTTTCCGGCAATGTCTTGCAGTGAATCCGGATCTTCCGTTCCGAATAGTTCGCGGAGTTCAGGGGTATTCGGGGTGATCAGATACAGGCGTTTCAGGATGGAATCGGATAAAACATGATCAGTCGAATGGAAAATATACCCCGCACTCGCTTTCAGGATCGGATCCCAGACGATTTTCATCCGGGGATAGGTTTTATGAATCCAATCCGTCAACAAGTCCAAGGTTACAAAATCTTCGATCAGACCGATTTTGATATATTCGGGAAGATGTTTGTTGAATTGCAGTTCGCATTGTTTCCGGATTTCTTCGAAAGCCATCCAATGGGTTCCCTGATACGTTGTTTCGTTCTGGAAAGTCACTCCGGAACAAACGCCTAGTCCGTAGCTTCCTGTGGCTTCAAAAGTTTTCAGGTCTGCCGAAATTCCGGCACCCGAGGAAGGATCGAATCCCGCAATACTCATTACGCAGGGCGTTTTCAGCAGTGCAAAGCGGGAGAGGGCTTCCTGTGGTTCTTCCCAGATATATCCGAGTGCAGCCACTCCCTGAAATCCGGCCTCCCGGCAGAGTGCGTTTTTTTCCGGAGTAATTCCTCCCAGGGCAATGACGGGGAAAGGGATTCCGGACAAATCGGGCATATCGGCGAAACGACTTCGGTATCCCGGTTTGGAGATGCTGTCGAAGACCGGGCTTAGGAAACAGTATTCCGGCCGGAAGGGAAGATTGCGTATTTCCTCTACACAGTGACAGGAGATGCTGATACGGCAGTCCGGATAATCGGAATGGTGAATGCCTTGTCCCGATTTGAGGTGTATACCCCGCAAACGGTATTCTTCTGCCAGAGAGTAATGATCGTGGATCACAATCCTTTTTCGGTAGCCGCAACGGATTTGCCGGATAAATTTTTCGTACGTTTCCCGGTCGCCTCCCGGTTTCCGGAGGTGCAAAAGTTCCAGGCCGTGATCGAATAGCAGATTGCAGACTGTTGTTTCGTCTTTTACCGGCAAAGGAGAGGTGATGACGATGGTTTTCATGGGATTAAAGATTTTCGCTGCTGATTTTCTCTCTCAATTTTTTACTGGCCCGCATGGAACAAAAATGTTCGCCGCACATGGAGCAGAAATGCGCTTCTTTATGACCTTCTTCGGGAAGGGTTTCGTCATGGAATTTCAGTGCCTTTTCTGAATCGAGTGCCAGATGGAACTGGTCTTTCCAGCGAAATTCGAAACGGGCTTTGCTCATGGCATAATCCCGGTAATAGGCAGCAGGGTGTCCTTTGGCAAGGTCTGCAGCATGAGCGGCCAGCTTGAACGTAATCACTCCTTCCTTGACATCATCGCGGTTGGGCAGACCGAGATGTTCCTTTTGGGTTACATAGCACAACATAGCGGTACCGAACCAACCGATCATGGCTCCGCCGATGGCTGAGGTGATGTGGTCGTAACCCGGGGCAATATCGGTGACCAGAGGACCGAGGGTGTAGAATGGCGCTTCGTGGCAATATTTCAATTGCAGGTCCATATTCTCTTTGATTTTGTGCATGGGGACATGTCCCGGTCCTTCGATGAGTGCCTGGACATTGTGTTTCCAGGCTATTTCACAAAGTTGTCCCAGGGTTTTCAGTTCTTCGATTTGTGCCGCATCGTTGGCATCTGCGATGCAACCCGGACGGAGTCCGTCACCCAGCGATATCCCTACATCATAGCGGGCCAGGATTTCACAGATCTCTTCGAAATGTTCGTATATAAAGCTTTCTTGTTTGTGTGTGGTACACCAGTGGGCCATGATGGAACCGCCCCGGGAGACGATTCCGGTGATCCGCTTAAGGGTTAAAGGAACATGTTTCCATCGCAGTCCGGCATGGATGGTGAAATAATCCACTCCCTGTTCTGCCTGTTCGATCAAGGTGTCGCGGAAAATATCCCAGTTTAGTTTTTCCACGTCTCCACCGACTTTTTCCAGGGTTTGATAGAGCGGTACCGTTCCTACCGGTACGGGCGAGTTGCGGATGATCCATTCGCGGGTTTCGTGAATATTTTTTCCGGTAGACAGGTCCATGATGGTGTCTGCTCCCCAGCGGAAAGCCCAGACGGCTTTTTCAACCTCTTCGGCAATAGATGAAGTTACCGGGGAATTTCCGAGATTGGCATTGATTTTTACCAGAAAATTGCGGCCTATAATCATCGGTTCGCATTCGGGGTGGTTGATGTTGGCTGGGATAATGGCTCTTCCGGCAGCTATTTCCTGACGGACAAATTCGGGAGTGATATAAGAAGGAATGGAAGCACCGAAAGATTCTCCTTTTTCCTTTTTATATTTTTCGCGGATTTGGTCGGTCAACTGGTTTTCGCGGATGGCGATGAATTCCATCTCTGGAGTGATGATCCCTGCGCGTGCGTAATACAGTTGGGTCACCTGGCGGCCGGGTGTAGCCATCCGCGGATGAGTATTGACATGTTCAAAACGCAGGCTGTCCAAGGTCCGGTCGGCTTGCCGCATCCTGCCGTATTCCGAGCTTAGTGAGTCTAGTCTGACAGTATCCTTGCGTTCTTCGATCCACGCTTCCCGCAGTTTCGGAAGACCTTTTTCCAAATCGATCCGGTAGGCAGGATCAGTGTACAGTCCGGAAGTGTCGTAAACGACGACGTCTTCGTTGTCAATTTTTGTACCATCCGAATCGATGGTCGGAGACATTTTGATTTTTCTCATCGGCACTTTTATGTCTTCGCGTGATCCGGTAACGTAAAATTTTTCAGATCCGGGCAACGGTCCGGTTGTTACGGTAAATTTTTCCATAGCGTTCGATTATAATTTCATTTTCATTTTCCGGTTAAACCTGAATATTATCCTCCTTGAACAGCTTTAATGATGAGGATGCGGCAAGCATTGGTGAGTTCGGTGGAATCCCATTGACTGCGGGGAATCACAGTGTCGTTCAAGGCTATGGCAATATGATCCGTCCGGATGTTTTCCCGAGCGAGCAGAGTGGTGATACTGATTTTTTCCGGGCATTCGCAAGGCCTGTCGTTGATAAAGATTTGCATGATCTGTAAAATTAATGGTTAAGATCATCCAAAGGGAAAAATATGCTGCGGTAATGAAAGATATATGACTCTGAATTCCTACGCCGGCATTACCCGGATCAGGTTCTAGGGTATAATCTCAGCCCGAAATGTTAAGGCACCCCTTTGGAAAATCGGCAACAAAGTTAGTCGAAAAAACAGAAGTTCCAAATGGTCGGCGGGGAAATCGCCTGGAAGCATAACAATGAAGAACTCAGAAATACGAACGGTTGCTCTCTCATTACCCGATTTTCAAGCCATTCGAATAACCATCACGTTGACCTAACATTCCAAGTACGGCGTAAAGAGCGTGTCACTACGCCGTACTTGAATTTCTTGGGCGACATATCTGGCCGGCAGTTAGTCTCCTCGGGAAGATCGGGGAGTGAGGGATTCCTATGGCTGTGTGGAAGAAAACAATCAGTCGTTCCGATAATATACTTTTTCTTTGATGATCTGTATTTGTTGTTTCAGGGTTCCAGAAGCTTCCGGCTGGTTGCCCATGATCCACAGCGGGACCTCTCCATCGTTTCTTCGGTAGGAGGGTTGACGGTATGTTTTATCCAGGATCAGGTAGCCGTTGCGGCGGTAATAGTTAATCCGGCGGGTTGCTATTCCGGTCTCTGCCGGCTCTGCTTCCAAAATACAGATTCCCCGGAGCTGTTTCCGGATCCAGTCCAATATTTTTTGTCCGATTTTTTGATTTCTCATTTCAGCGAAAACAGCTAGGTGTTCCAGATAATAAAAGCTTCTGAAATCCCAATACACCAGTAATCCGGCTAGTTTTCCATCGCAACGGACGGCATTGAAATACATGGAAGGTTCGGTTTGCAACAATGTTTTTAGCTGGGCGATATCGCGTCTTTCCTCCTCGGGAAAGGCTTTCTGGTAAAGCCCGGTCAGGCACAGAAAAGCGGAATCTTCCGCTTCGGTTATTCTGGTTATGGTTATCATTGTTTCAGTTGTTTTATATTTCCGTTTACATCGTATTCTGAATGCTAAAAGGGCAGTCTGGGCTTATGGTTTACCTGCACAAATATACAGACAAGTTGAGTGGAATACCAAATTTATTTGAACCTTGCGGGAGGGAAAAGTATACAGGGCGAAGCCAAATATACGGAAACAATGAAAAACGATGTCGGGATTTTTGATAAGTACTTAAGGAGCAAGGTGCCTGCCGTGGATCGGAGATAATATCTATGGTTTGTTTGAAGATCGGCCGAGAGGATGGGGTGTGGAATTGCCTGATTGCATCTAAATAAAAAAGCATTACTTTTACCGAAATTTACGGGCGGAATTGTTTTTAGTATGTATGAATTGTATTTGACGTAGAACAATTTTGAGCAGGTGTAATTTCCTTAATTTTGGTTCGTGATTTGATGATAGTAAAAATAGTCTGAGTTTATTATGCAAAAAATTTCATCCTCTGCCTTTGCGGATACGAAACCTCACTATGAACTGCTGGACGGTTTGAGGGGCGTGGCGGCTCTTTCGGTAATATGGTATCATGTGTTCGAAGGTTTTGCCACCAGTCCGATAGACCAGCGTTTCAACCACGGGTACCTGGCTGTCGATTTCTTTTTTATTCTTTCGGGGTTTGTTATCGGTTATGCTTATGACGACCGGTGGAAAACGACCCTGTCTGTGAAAGAGTTTTTTAAACGCCGGCTCATCCGTCTGCATCCGATGGTGATTATGGGGGCTGTTTTAGGTGCCGTGACGTTTTGTATACAGGGATGTGAGCAGTGGGATGGCACACAGGTGGCGTTTTCCATGGTTCTGCTTGCCGTGCTCCTGAATTTTTTCATGCTACCTGCATTGCCCGGAGGGGCCTGGGAGGTCCGGGGCAACGGGGAGATGTTTCCTCTGAACGGTCCCAGTTGGTCCCTTTTCTTTGAATACATCGGCAATATATTGTATGCTTTGCTGCTCCGCCGTTTTTCCACGAAGGCCTTGGCGTTGCTTGTCGTATTGGCTGGTTTGGGGGTGGCATCCTTTGCAGTATTCAATTTTTCCGGTTACGGACATCTGGGTGTGGGGTGGACGATGGCGGGTTATAATTTGCCGGGAGGATTGTTACGCCTGTTGTTTTCTTTCTCCGTCGGACTGCTGATGTCGCGCATCTTCAAGCCGTTTCCTGTCCGGGGAGCTTTCGGAATATGCGGCCTGACGATAGTCGTTCTGCTTGCGGTGCCGCATATCGGTGGCGAAGAGGCTTTGTGGATGAACGGCATTTACGATGCCGTGTGCGTGGTGCTGATTTTTCCCTTGCTAGTGTGGTTGGGCGCTTCGGGAAAAACGACGCATAAGATTACTTACGGGATCTGTAAATTCTTCGGCGATATTTCCTATCCTGTTTATGTCATTCATTATCCTTTTATGTATCTGTTTTATGCCTGGCTGTGGCGGGAACAACTTACTTTTTCCCAAACGTGGCCGGTAGCATTGCTTCTGTTTTTCGGAAACATTCTGTTGGCTTACCTCTGTTTGAAGTGGTACGACGAACCGGTGAGAAAGTGGTTGAGTCGGCGGATGGCAGTGAAAAACCGGAAGTCCTGATCCGGTTTTGTAGCCGGGCGGAGTCGAATATACGCAGAATAGAGGAGTATGAACTTATTTTTTTTCGGAAAAATTATTTTTTCCCCTTTTCAATGTTTGGTTTATTGAAAATAAGTTATACCTTTGCATCCGCAATACAGAGAGTATTGACTGAGATTGCGGGGTGGAGCAGTGGTAGCTCGTTGGGCTCATAACCCAAAGGTCGTTCGTTCGAATCGGGCCCCCGCTACAAAAGAAGGGGATGGTTCTTGGTATGATTAAAAAAAATCAACCGCAGGAACCATCCCCCTTTTGGTTGTTTAGGTGATCCCGAAAAGCAGTGGATCTGTAAAAACGAGGTATTATTATGGC
>CAZMAE010000073.1:0-7866 GCA_964564205.1 uncultured Odoribacter sp.
GGAAGATGTGCGGTTTTACGATCATAGCGGGGTGGATATAAGAGGATTATTCCGGGTGATGAAGGGCATTTTGACGGCCAATTCGGCGGCCGGAGGTGGTAGTACCATTAGTCAGCAGTTGGCGAAGATGCTTTTCCCCAGGGAACCGGATTTGAATATATTTGAGTTGGTTATCCGGAAATTCAGGGAATGGGTCATTGCTGTCAGATTAGAAAAAAGCTATACAAAGGAAGAAATTCTGACTATGTATCTGAATAAATATGATTTTTTGAATCTGGCTGTAGGGATCAGTTCGGCAGCCGATATTTATTTCCAGGTACCTTTGGATTCTCTGAAAGTAGAGCAGGCGGCTATGTTGATCGGAATGGCTAAAAATTCTTCTTACTATAATCCTGTCCGCCGACCCGAACTGACGTTGAAACGAAGAAATGTGGTTCTTCATCAGATGCTGAAGTACGATAAGATCAGTGAGGCCGAATACGATTCCTTGAAATCGCTTCCTTTGGGGTTAAACTTTAAAAGAATAGACCACAAGGAAGGATTGGCCACTTATTTTCGGGAATATCTTCGTTTATTCATGACCGCCGACAAGCCCGAACGGAAAAATTACTGGAATTCCGATCAGTTTAAAACCGACTCTATTGCGTGGGAAACCAATCCGCTTTATGGTTGGTGCAGGAAAAATCTGAAAGTGGACGGCACACATTATGATTTGTATTCCGATGGTTTGAAAATATATGCTACATTGGATTCCCGGATGCAAAAGTATGCCGAAGAAGCTGTCCGTGAACATTTGTCCCGGGATTTACAGCCTTTGTTCGATAAAGAAAAAGTGCACAAAAAGAATTCGCCCTTTTCGAACGATATGACTCTCAAACAAATCCAGGAATCCTTGAACCGTTCGGTCGAGCGCTCCGAAAGATACCGGAGTCTGGTTAAAAAAGGATGGAATGCTAAGGATATTCTGAAAACTTTTAGTCAGCCGGTCAGTATGCAAGTATTTACCTGGCAGGGTGTCCGTGATACTCTTTTGACCCCCATGGATTCTATCAGGCATTATAAGTCTTTCTTCCGTTCCGGATTCATGGCAATGGATCCCCGCACCGGCTTTATCAAAGCTTATGTAGGAGGACCTGATTACCGCTATTTTATGTACGATATGGTGAGTGTCGGCAAGCGTCAGGTGGGGTCCACCATAAAGCCGATTCTTTACACTTTGGCTATGCAGGAAGGCCTGGGACCTTGTGATAAGGTTCCCAACATTCCTCAAACCTTTATTCTGCCCGATGGCACTCCCTGGACTGCACGCGGAGGCACGAAACGAAAGGGGGAAATGGTCACCCTCCGTTGGGGATTGGCGAATTCAGAAAACAATATATCCGGCTGGGTTTTGAAACAATTTACCCCTGAAGCGGTAGCGCAGATGGCCCATAAAATGGGCATCAGCAGTTTTATCGATCCGGTGCCTTCCGTTTTTTTGGGAACGGCCGAGATTTCGTTGAAAGAGATGGTTGCTGCTTATTCTATTTTTGCCAATAAAGGAGTTTATAATTCTCCCTTGATGGTTTACCGGATCGAAGATAAATACGGGAATCTGTTGGAGGAGTTTAAGCCGGAATCCAGGGAAGTGATTACTGAAAATACCGCTTATTTGATGTGTAATTTATTGGAAGGGGTGGTGGACAGCGGTACCGGTGTGCGGTTGCGCTATAAATACAAATTGACCAATCCTATGGGGGGAAAAACGGGTACGACCCAACAGCATTCGGACGGATGGTTCATGTCGGTTACTCCCGATTTGGTGGGAGGAGTATGGGTCGGTGCCGAAGATCGGTCCATCCATTTCCAAAATTTGGCCAATGGCCAGGGTGCTAGCATGGCTTTGCCTATCTGGGCCAGATTTTTGCTGAAAGTACAGGCGGATTCCAGTCTCAAATTTTCCGGACGTCCGTTTGAAAAGCCTGCCGGCATGACTAAACGTCTGGATTGCAACGAGACCCTTTCTGAAGCGGAGGCTTCGGAAATAAACCGACAGGCGAACGAAGAAGAGGAAGAATTTTTTTAAGGAAGGTATATGGGAAAATCTAAAACAGTGTTTGTTTGTCAGAACTGCGGGGCCAAAGAAGCGAAATGGACTGGTCGTTGTAAGGTATGCGGCGAGTGGAATAGTTTTGTTGAGGAAGTGGAAGTCGCTTCTAAGGGACGTGGAAATGCCGTTATCGGAAATCCTACCTCTAAGGCACTCCGTTTATCCGAAATCAGGATTAATGCGGATGCCCGCATGGATACCGGCGACCAGGAGTTAAACCGTGTACTGGGAGGCGGAATGGTTCCCGGCTCAATGATATTGCTGGGAGGAGAACCTGGGATAGGCAAATCGACGCTGGTATTGCAATTTGCCCTTCACAATCGCTGTGGTAAAGTATTGTATGTTTCCGGGGAGGAAAGTATTGCTCAGATTAAAATGAGAGCTCAGCGTCTGGGTTCGGATAACGATGATTGCTTGTTTTTGTCGGGAAATTCGTTGGAAATGGTGTTAGAGCATGCCCGTTCGCTGCAGCCCGATTTATTGATCATCGATTCCATTCAGACTTTGGCTACGGAAGCTGTGGATTCTATTCCGGGGAGTCTGTCGCAAATCAGGGAATGTACCAATGCCTTGCTGCGTTTTAGCAAGGAAAATACCATTTCCACGATCTTGATCGGCCATATTACCAAGGACGGTCAATTGGCGGGTCCTAAAATATTGGAACATATGGTCGATACTGTATTGCAGTTCGAGGGAGATCAGCAATACATGTACCGTATACTACGGTCTATGAAAAACCGGTTTGGTTCCACTTCGGAAATCGGAATCTATGAAATGCTGCAATCCGGTTTGCGGCAGGTAACCAATCCTTCAGAACTTTTACTTTCCAATCACAATCAGGAACTGAGCGGGATTGCCGTTTCCGCTACGATAGAGGGCGTACGTCCCATTTTATTGGAAGTCCAGTCTCTCGTATCGACTGCGGCTTACGGAGTGCCTCAGCGTTCTGCTACGGGTTTCGATTCGCGGCGTTTGAATATGCTATTGGCTGTCCTCGAAAAAAGGGTAGGTTTTAAATTGGCGGCTAAGGATGTTTTTTTAAATATTGCCGGAGGAATAAGGGTGAATGATCCGGCTTTGGATTTGGCGGTGGTGATGGCTGTTCTTTCTTCGAATATCGATTCGGCTTTGCCTGCCGATGCCGTGTTCACAGGAGAAGTGGGATTATCGGGGGAAATAAGGGCGGTCAGCAGAATTGAACAGCGGATTGCGGAAGCCCGTAAGCTGGGTTTTAAACGGATTTTCGTCCCGTTTGGAAATAAGAAAGGCTTGACTCAGACATCGGATATGCTGGAAATATGCTTTGTTTCCAAAATATCCGATATATGTCGCAAACTGTTCGGTTAGGCACGAAAATTTAATACCTCTGCCCTTCTTGCTGCAAGGGAACATTGTTCGGAAATTTTCCGTTGCATTTACAGATCAGCCATTTTAATAGCTCTGAATAGAAACACTGTCAACACTATTTCAAAAAGAAGCTGGCTTGTTAGACAGCTGCTCGATTTTCCAACAGATTACAAAAAAACTGTGCCATAAAATCATTGCTTATGGCACAGTTTTTTGCTATTATCCGATTTGGTGACCTCGGAGGGGCTCGAACCCTCGGCCCATTGATTAAGAGTCAATTGCTCTACCAGCTGAGCTACGAAGTCATCCTGATTGCAAAAGCGAAATATCCTTTTCGCGGGTGCAAATATATACCAATATATTTAATGTTCCAAAAAATATTCGGATTAATCTTCTTTAATGTTGTGATAAACATTGGTGACGTCTTCGTCTTCGTCTAATTTATCCAGAATTTTTTCTACATCTGCTCTTTGTTCCGGTGTCAGTTCTTTGGTATCGGTCGGAATCCGGGTAAACTCTCCGCTTACAATGTCATATTTATTTTCTTCCAGGTATTTTTGAACATTCCCGTAAGCATCAAATGGTCCGTAGAGATTGATCACTCCTTCTTCATCTTCGAAGATTTCGTCTATCCCATAGTCGATCATTTCCAACTCGAACTCTTCAGGATCGAAATTTTCCGGCTTATTGATTTTGAAAACACATTTCCGGTCGAATAAGAAATCCAGAGAACCGGTAGTGCCTAAAGAACCTCCGAATTTGCTGAAAGCATGGCGGACGTTGGCCACCGTACGGGTGTTGTTGTCCGTAGCTGCTTCCACCACTATAGCTACGCCATGCGGAGCATAACCTTCGTAGGTCACTTCTTTATAGTCGGAAGTGTCTCTGGAGATAGCTCGTTTGATGGCACGTTCTACGTTTTCTTTCGGCATATTTTCTGCCTTGGCATTTTGGATGAGGATACGAAGACGCGTATTATTGGCAGGATCAGGTCCGCCGGCTTTTACGGCAATATCAATTTCTTTTCCGATTCTGGTAAAAGTACGGGCCATATTCCCCCACCTTTTCAATTTTCGTGCTTTACGGTATTCAAACGCTCTTCCCATGATATCTTATGATTAATCCTTGTTTTAATGAAAAATTTTACGGCTTGCAAAGTTAAATTATTTCAGGTAAAAAATGAAAGCTAACCGGGTAAAAAAAGTAATTTAATCAGAAACTATAATTCCTTTATAGTCATTGTCCCCAACCGGGAAATGAGACAGAATTCCACTTACGGCTCATTGACCGGCGGAAAGTTCTTTGGCAAATAACTGGTCGAACAATTCTCCCCGCGTCAGCCGTCCGTTCTGTATACATATCGATTCAACCCGTCCCCGGGTACATAATTTGTGATCTTTGAGACGGAATATGTCCTCATGAAAGACCAGTTTCGCTCCTTCCCGGGATATGTTTAAGCCGACAACAAAGCGGTCTCCGCTGGTTAGGGAAACTTTGTAGTCGATTTCTACCCGCGATACCATAGCGTCAATCCCTTGGTTATGGAGCTTGCCGAAATTGGCTCCTGTACTTTCTAAAAATTCATGGCGTGCATGTTCAAAATAATGCTGATAGTTGGCATTATTTACAACTCCCTGAAGATCACATTCGTAATCCCGTACTTTCATTTCTATTTCAAAAATATAACTTTTCATAACAGCTGATTTAGGACCTGACAAAGATATGAAATAGAAAGTCTTTTGCTGGTTTTATCTGTAAAATTATCATGATAATCAATGAAAATGATTGTTTGTATCGAAAAGAATGACAAGTTTTAAATCTTTTAATCGACCGATAATAGAAATGTATGCCCCGGTCTGGCAAAATTTGCGGAGATCCGGGTCAATAGCTTCCGGTCCAGTTTATTGTGTCGGAGATCGAGCAGACTTAAATCAGGATGATTGTTGTAGTGGAATTGTTTGAGGGAATTGTAGGAGCAATGGAGGGAGTACAGTGCGGTGCAAGGAATGATGTTCACTTCCTCCAGCCGGTTATATGCTGCGTTGATTTGAAGCAACCGGGGCGTTCCCGTAAAGTTCAGTTCTGCAATATGGTTTGAATTGCAGTACAACTCTTCCAAAAGGGGGCAAGCCGAAAGATCCAGGTGATGCAATTCGTTGATACTGCAGTCGAGGTATCTTAATTGAGGACAATTGACCAGTGATATGGCCGATAAATTTAAGCGCGATATATTCAGATAAGTGATGTCTTTCCCTTTTATACTTATTTTTTGATTCCTTTTGTTTATAAATAAATGGCTGACAGTGGAAAATCCTTGTTCTTCTGTGCAAGATCTGTCTCCATCTCCCCAATTTATGACGGTTTGGCCGGCAATTATTTCAGCTTCGAAAAAAACATGGTCTTTGTGTTCAAAAAAAATGTTTATTTCTTCCTGGGAATCATTTATTTCTTTTAGTTTCATAAAAAGCGCGTCCTGTGTGTTTCTCTGTCGAGAAGGTACCGCCTACCCAGAAGCCAGAAGACACAACAGTCCACACTTATGCATGAACGTCACTGTATATTCTTGTTTCTGTTCAAAATTGGCGGTTTTTCTGACAAGAATAAAATAACGATATAATTCTATTTCCAGATGTCTGTCTCGTCATTGGCGGGACAATTGCAAACTTAGGGAAAAATCAGAATTAAAAAATCGCCTGTGACATATTTCTGCATAGCAAGCGGACTGTTGCTTTTGATGTTCATTCAGAATATTGAATATCAATGAATTTTTATTTGTTCCGGCTATAAAATCAGTTTTTTCATGTGTCGTATCTGATTTTGTATGGATGCAAATATATGTTATCTCCACAAATTCAAAACTGAATGATCACAGCAATTTATTTACGGGAGGCATGCCTTTTTTGTTTTAAAATTTCAGAAAACGTTTTCTATAACTTTGTGAGATGATGAACCGTCTAACTGTCAGTTATATCGTTGTTTTTATGTTATATGCAACATCTCTCAAAGAGTTGGCCCGGTTGTTGAACCTGGCACCTTCTACAGTTTCTAAAGCTCTGAAAGGGCATCCCGATATCAGTGAGAGCAGCCGGAATAGGGTCCGGGAAATGGTGTTGAAACAAAGCGGCCTGCCGTTCGTTTTTTTCGACCGTATTCTGGGGGATATCGATGCCGACCGTGTTTTGGAAGACGATTTCCGGGTGACTAATCAGGCTGTTAGCCATTTGATAGCCGGAGGATGCAAGCAGATTGCTGTGTTTTCTTCTTCCCTGCATTGGATATGGGCTCAGAGAAGGCAATTGGGCTATATACACTCTTTGCAGAAGCATCATATCATGGTAAACAGGCAACTGATCGTGGAGGGGACGGAAGTCAGGCAGTTAGTAAACGCTCTGATCTCCCGGTATGCCATTGATGGGATATTTGCTTGTCATGATCTTATGGCTATTTAGTTGATAGATGAGTTGAAAAAGAAGGGCTTGCTGATACTCGAAAATGTCGTTGTTTGCGGTTTTGGCAATGATCCGGCGGGCAGACATCTCTCTCCTGCTTTGACTACAGTGGACCGGAACGGATTGAAAATGGGGAAAATAGCCGCAGGTCTTTTGATGGACCGGCTACGAAATCCGGGTAAAGGAGACATTCTGACCGTGTTGCTGAAAAATGAATGAATTATCAGAGATTCATTCCTTGTTTATTGAGCGGGAACAAAGCAACCGGATAGAAGTGTTTTTATGGAGAAGTTTATGGTAAAGATGTTGCAGTCTGGGGGAAAAATGAAATCTTTCCTGCCTGTTTTGCTCCTCTCCCGAGGAGATGTTACTGCAGGTGTGGAGTAAGCACGTACTCCGGTGCGGAGTAAGCACGTACTCCAGTGTGGAGTAGGCACGTACTCCAGTGCGGAGTAGGCACGTACTCCACACGGAGACAAACATTCAATCCTTAACGGTCCGGTTCGTTTTCTGCCACCGGAACGTTGAGCATCTTAATGACTTTGAAATTTCCTCGTGTTTTTAAATAAAAAGCCGTGACTCATGATTAAAAAAACACAAAAAATTTTGGTAGAATCAAAATAAGCTATACTTTTGTGTCCGAAATCAAACAGATCTCAAGGGTTCTTAGCTCAGTTGGTTCAGAGCATCTGGTTTACACCCAGAGGGTCGGGGGTTCGACTCCCTCAGGACCCACTTTAAGGAAGTCTCGTTCAGGCTTCCTTTTTTTCCCCTTGACTTCGTCAATGTGTCTCCCAAAATTTTAATGTGATCTGTTCACCCAAAATTAAATCAAAAGTTCATACTGAATAATATTGACATGGCGATAAAATAAACCAGTGTTTTCATAATTTGATTATTTAAAATTAAAATATTTTTTAATAGTTTCAGGTGAAAAATGGGGATCGTATGTTCCATTGTAGCCTGTCCACGGCTCACAAA
>CAZMAE010000074.1:0-11927 GCA_964564205.1 uncultured Odoribacter sp.
CATCCAATAAGTATAACTTCTTAAAAAATAATTACCCTGAGGCAATTTTTCAGACAAGGGCATGTATCCGGCAAAAACGGAATCGCACAAAGCCAGCTTCACCCTAGTATAAAGGCTATCCTGACAATCACGCAACTCAACATATACATAACGGCTGAAATCAGAACGCTTGTGGTTCACCGAATTGGTCAGATAAGCCCGGAACCATATCTTTTCACCCGCATCATATTGATCCCGGTCGGTATGCAAATACACCTTTTCCTGTGGCTGATGCTGCACAAACTCCATCAGACACTGCACCAGACGATCCGGGAAAGAATCGTTTTCCGGAACAATAAAAGCACAGAAGACAAGAACAAGGGCAACCCAACAAAACAATTTACTCAACATTCGGCAAAAAATAATTTCGGTTCACGAAGAATGCTAACATTCTGAAAAAACAAATCAGACGTAAACAATGACAACGACTTAGCAAAGTTAACCGTTCCGACTACATAAACAAATTTTAAAGACATATCTTTTTCACCAATCTCAGCAAACATCTGCCGGAAACGCGGTTCACACTGTCCGGAAGGAAGAATGGTTTCCATCGGTCCCATCCATCGTTTCAGCAACCCTTTTCCAACGTACCCTCTGCACTCTTCTTCAAGCTATAAATCCTGATGCCCTGCCTCCATCATCTCATAAACATTTCCCTCTTCTCCGACAATCCACACCAGATCGCCCGCTTCAAACACCGTGCCGGCATCAGGATTGCGCAACGAAGCTTCTCCCCGTTCCACACCCACCACCACACACCGATACTTATCCCTAATCCCGGATTCCCGGATACTTTTGCCCATATAAGGAGAATCCTGGGTGACTACAAATTGCTTCAGACACACCCTGCTCTGCGTCAAGTCGGAATCCATTGGCGGCAAAGTCATAGAGTCCAGCTTTTCAGCGAAACGGCTCAGTTGCTCATCACTCCCGATCACCTGCACCCGGTCCTGCGGATAAAGACGCTCCTTGCCTCCGGGAATATTTATACACGTATTTCCCCTGAATATGGCCACCACCATAATATCAAAGCGGGTGGTCAGCGCCAGTTCCGCCAGCGTATAACCGGCCCACAACGATTCGGCGGGAATATTGAAATCGGCTAAATGAAGATCCCTGGCCAGCAAATGACCAGCAAACTTCGGCGGTATTTTTTCTCCTTCGTGACGGGCATACACATCGCGGATACGGAAATTACGCAAAAAGCGACGCTCTATCAATATGGACTGCTTCTTCAAATAGCGCGAATAAAACATCACCGCCACCAACAGACAGGCCACACCCGACAAAATAGCCACCGAAGCTTTAAACAAAGTCATAATCACAATCATCACATATACAATGGCAAGTACAAACCGGAACACCACCAGCGAAACCAGATAGGCCCGGCTGAAATAGCTATCCCCCCACAGCTCCTGAAACTCTACGGAATGATTCTTTTTGGCCACAATCGCCCTCAAAAACGGAGCGATCATCGCAAGTATCAATGCGGCTCCCAGCAAAGATCCCCAAACCCCAGGCACATGCTTCAGCAAAAAAGGAATCATAAAATGAAACGACAGAATCAACAAAGCTATAATGATCACCGAATAAATAATCACAATCCGCACCAGAGAGGTCAGCAATTTCTTCCAGTTGCTTTCATGATTAATCACATGAATTCCGGCAGAATAACGCTCAATAAATTTCTTCCATCGCAGGGGAAGATGTTTTTCCACCCAGGGATAAACCGGTTCGGCCAACCGGATCATATAGGGAGTCAGAAAAGTTGTAATCACTGCCACAGCCACCACTACCGGATAGAGGAAATGACTGGTCACTTTCATCGATATACCCAGACCCGCAATGATAAAAGCGAACTCACCTATTTGTGTCAGGCAAAAACCCGACTGCAAAGCAGTTTTTAAAGGTTGCCCCGCCAAGATTACCCCGAAGGTACCGAAAAACGCCTGACCGATCAGCACCGACAGCGTAATAATGATCACCGGCCAAATATAAGCCGCTATCATTTCCGGATCCACCATCATGCCCACCGACACAAAAAAAATCGCTGCAAACAAATCTTTTACCGGCTTCACCAGCCGTTCGATTTTCTCCGCTTCCAGCGTCTCGGCCAGGATAGAACCCATGACAAAAGCCCCCAAAGCCGAAGAAAAACCCACATAAGCGGCAAACGCCACCATCGACAGACACAATCCCAAAGACACAATCAACAGGGTTTCATCCCCCATCAACAGCCGGGTCTTGCGAAAAAAAGTAGGAATGACATAAATCCCTGTCAGGAACCACAACAGCAGGAAAAACACCAGTTTCCCAATGCTGTACGCCATTTCTACCCCCTCGAAATTCTGACTTACCGCCATTGTCGACAGCAAAACCATCAGGACAATGGCCACCAAATCCTCGATAATCAAAATACCAAAAACCAAACCCGTAAAACGTTTGGTGCGCAAACCCAAGTCATCGAATGCTTTATAGATAATCGAAGTAGACGACATGGCCAGCATTCCCCCCAGAAAAATGCAGTCCATTCTCTTCCAACCCATAGCAGCACCTACGATAAAACCCAGCATCACCATGCCGAAGATAATAGTGATGGCAGCAATCGTCGCAGGACCTCCCACCTTCATCAGTTTCTTAAAACTGAACTCCAAGCCTAATGCAAACAGCAGAAACACCACTCCAATGTCGGCCCAGGTCTGAATATTTCCCGAATCGGCCACCGTCGGTGTGAGAGTCAAATGCGGTCCGGCAATGATACCCGCCACGATATAACCCAATACCAACGGCTGTTTTAAACGCTTAAAGATAAGTGTTATCAAACCTGCTGAAGCCAGTATCAGAGCCAGATCTGTAATCAAAGTAGGTAAGTGAGACATATTACTCCCGATATTTGGAGCAAAATTACAATTATCGGATCATTTTACGATTGATGAAATCAAGAAATTTTTCCTTATAGGAATCCGACACCGGAATATAAGTTTTCCCGAAAACAATACGATTGCGCTCAACGACAGTAATCTTATCCAAATTCACAATATAAGAACGGTGCACCCGGATAAAAGAAGTTGCCGGCAGCATTTCCTCCAGCGATTTCATACTGATGAGCGAAATCACCGGCTGAGCCTGCTCCTCGAGATAAATTTTCACATAATCCTTCAATCCTTCGATATAACAAATACGGCAGAGTTCTATCTTTTGTAACTTATAATCACACTTAACGAAGATACTGCCCGAGGATCGGTTTTCCGGAACAGTGGCAACACCGCCGCATCGGTCAAACCATTGCAATGCCTTATTGGCGGCTTTCAAAAACTCCGGATAGCTGACAGGCTTCAAGAGATAATCCAAGGCATCCACCCTGAATCCTTCCAAAGCATATTGTTCAAAAGCCGTGGTAAAAATAACCTTCACTTCACTACCCAGAATCCGCGACAATTCCAGACCGCTGAGTTCCGGCATCTGAATATCAAGAAAAACCAGATCTATCGTTTTCTCCTTCATCAGCTGCAACACTTCCAACGCACTCGTACAGCGTCCCGACAAAGAGAGAAAAGGGGTACGTTTCACATAAGTCTCCAGCAAATCCAACGCCAGAGGTTCATCATCGACTATCAAACAATTCAATTGCATAAACTTACAATCCTGTAATTAACACTCCATGCACCGGTTCAATATAATATCAGTTCCGCCACATATCTGTTTTCTTCCAGCCGGGTCTGCAAACTGTATTTCCCCGGATAAAGCAGCTCCAACCGCTTACGCAGATTTTCCAGGCCTATTCCCGACCCGCTGCGATCCGTATCTTTCTTCGGGAAATTACTGTTTTCAATCCGGCAAACAATCCGGAGTGTCTCTTCTATCTTAAAGCAAATATGAATAAACGATCTCCCCGACGGACTTACTCCGTGCTTAAAAGCATTTTCTATCAAGGCAATAAAAAGCAGGGGAGGCAACAATATCCCCTTTCCCTCTGCCGGAAGCTCCACTTTCAACTCCACTTGACCGGACAGCCTCAGGCTCATCAGTTCAATGTAGCTTTTCATAAAAGCCAATTCCTCATCCAATGGCACCGATCGCTGACTATTTTCATACAGCACATGCCGGAGCAAGCGGCTCAGATCGTGTACAGCATACTGTGCTCTCTCCGGATCAATGGCTATCAATGAATAAATGTTATTCAGAGTATTGAACAAAAAATGAGGATTAAGCTGACTTTTCAGGTTTTGCAGTTCCGCTTCAGTGCGGGCCTTTTCCAATTCTTTCTTTTCGGCTTCTACAACATACCAGTTCTGAGTCATCCTGACGGCCACCCCTAATGCTGCCGTCAAAGCCATCATCATTCCGTCCCTCAGTATAAACATCATTTTAGGAGGTCCCCCCGGATGACGAGGCTGTTCGTTCAGTATATGAAAAAGGTAATATTCGTGCCACGCATCCAGGCCCAGACTCAGCACAATAAACACCCCGACATTGACCAGCAGGAACCGAACCAATTTTTTCCGGAACAGCAACCGATCGATAAAAACAAAATAATTCAGATAAAAAATAATCATGAAACTCACGGGCACAAACACATAACCTAAATATTTATTCCAGGTTAAGGATTCCGCCCCTTTCCAGCTGAAGAAAAGCGGGAAACCAAAAATGATTCCCCAGCCTGTCAACTGGATGATTCGTTGCAGTGCTTTGTTCTTTCTCATTTTCCTGCAAATGTAAAAAAGAAGTATGACTCTTTATACCATCGACAACCAATTAATCTTCCTCCTGATTATTCATAGCGAATAGCTTCTATCGGATCGAGATTGGAAGCTTTCCGGGCAGGGTACCAACCGAAAAAGATGCCGGTCACCGTACATACTACAAAAGAAAGAACAACGGAATAAAGTTGCACGTACACGGGCCAACCGACAAACAATTTCACCATCCATGACGCTCCTATCCCCAGAATAACTCCGATCAAACCACCGGTAACACTGATCAGTATCGCTTCAATGAGAAACTGGGCCAGGATATCCCTGCCTTTCGCACCGATCGACATGCGCAAACCGATTTCCCGGATCCGTTCGGTCACAGACACATACATGATATTCATTATCCCTATACCTCCTACCAACAATGAGATACCCGCAATACAAGCCAGCAAAACCGTCATCATATCCGATGTGGAATTCATCATAGAACTCAATTCCTGCTGTGAGCGGATATTGAAATCATCGTCGTCCGACTCTTTCAGTTTATGATTGCGTCTGAGAAGACTGGATATTTCCTCCTCGGCCAATCCGGTCTGTTCCTCGCTTAACGCAGAACAGAATATACTTTGCAGATGAGTAATGGCCAGGACACGCTTCTGTATAGTCGTATAAGGCGCTAAAATAAGATCATCCTGATCCATTCCCATGGTATTATAACCTTTTGAAGTCAGTACACCGATAATACGGAAAGGAATTTTTCCGAAGCGGATCACTCTGCCGATCGGATTTTCCCCATTAGAAAAGAGGTTGTCCACAATCGTTTTTCCGACTACACATACTTTCGCAGAACCGATGATATCCTGTTCGGAAAACATATCCCCCTCGGCAAGTGTATATTTACGGATTTCCATATAATCGGGCGTCACCCCGTAAATAGAAGTCGGATAATTATTGGCGCCATAAATGGCTTGTCCGTTGCTGCTCACCGAAGGCGAACAAGCCGAAATATAACGGGTTTCGTTCACAATAGCCTTATAATCGTCCAATTTCAGGCTCTGCATAGCCGCAGGATCCTGCCGTACCCCTCCACGCATATCGGCACCGGGATGTATCATAATCATATTCGATCCCATCTCGGAAATCTGAGCCCGGATACTGCGTTTCGATCCCTGCCCGATAGCCAGCATAGTGATCACAGAGGCCACACCGATAATAATCCCCAACATTGTCAGGAAACCTCTCATCTTATTATTTCCTAAAGCCCTTAATGCAATTCTGAATAAATTCGTAAAATTCATAATACAGCCCACTTATTTTTAATCAGCTCCTCACAAGCCCATCGGTTATTTATTTTGCGCCACTATCTATGATTTACCGGTCCGGATCCGGTAACCGCAGAACAATGCATTCTTTTCCCTCTTCTCCGTCCCCATCAGCGGTTCAAGCGTCTGTCTCCGGTAAAGATGCCAGGGTTTCCCTGGCCGAAGCAATCCGCACATTGCGGGTATCCTGAATCACCTGGCCGTCCTTCAAAACGATGGTCCGGCTACTATAGGCCGATAATTCAGGATTATGGGTAACAAAAACGATAGTCCGGCCCCGGTCATGCAACTCCTGAAATAAAGTCAGAATCTCGAAAGAGGTCCGGGTATCGAGATTTCCCGTGGCTTCATCCGCCAAGATCAGCACCGGATCATTCACTAAAGCCCTGGCGATAGCTACCCTTTGCTGTTGGCCTCCGGACATTTGATTCGACTTATGATAAAGCCGGTTTTGCAAGCCCACCGCTTGCAAAGCTTCGATGGCCCGGCGCCCGCGTTCTTTGGCAGAAATCGACGGATTATACATCAGCGGCAATTCCACATTCTCAATAGCCGTAGTCTTCGGCAACAAATTATACGATTGAAAAACAAATCCGATTTTATGGTTGCGCAATTCGGCCCGCTCATTCTTATCCATCTGACGGACTGAAAAACCATCCAGCCAATATTCCCCGCTAGTCGGAGTATCCAGACAACCCAGTAAATTCAGCAGGGTAGACTTACCCGAACCACTAGTCCCCATGATGGTTACAAATTCCCCGGATTGTATAGAAAAACTCACCCCCTTCAAAGCATGTACCGTCTCACTTCCCACCCAAAAATCCCGTTTTATATCTTCCAATTTAATAATCGCATTCATCTCTTTTCATTCCTTTTATCCCCCTTTGTTTATTCCGCATCCACTCTTTTCCACTAAAAACTGCACCTTCTTTCCACCTGTTCCTTATCCTTAAACTCTCTACATCACTTCTTTTTTCCCCTTCCCGGCGGTTTAGGCATAAAAGGACTGGACTCCGCTTTTTTCTGCCGCGGGGCACCTGCCATCTGCTTACCTGCCTCCATGCCAATCAGCACCTCTTCTCCTTCCGTCAACCCTCCGAGGATTTCCACAAGGGAAGTCGTAGACGTTCCGGTTTGCACTTCTTTTTGCTCCAGCTGATCTCCGCTTTTCACCCACACTGTTTTCTGCAACGCCGGATTTTCCACCCGGACCGGATTTAAAGAGAAACCATTTTGAGCAGCCAGCTCCTCATCAGGAACAAAACGTAAAGCTTTCGCAGGTATTGTCAGTACATCATTCTTATCCAGGATATAGACGGAGACTGTTGCTGTCAATCCCGGCTTCAGCTTCAGATCGGGATTAGGAGCACTAATCACCACTTCGTAAGTCACTACATTGGATTCTACCGTCGCTTCCAGACGTACCTGAGTCACCCTGCCTTCAAAAATATCGTTCGGATAGGCATCAACAGAAAAAGTCACCCGCTGTCCTTCTTCCACCTGACCGATATCTGCTTCGTCGACATCCGCTACCACCTGCATTTCGGTTAAATCCCTGGCAATGGTAAATAAGGTCGGCGTTTCAAAACCGGCAGCTACCGTTTGTCCTTCCTCCACTTCCCGGCTGATCACGACTCCGTCAATCGGACTGGTAATCACCGCATATCCCAGATTTCTTCTTACTTTAACGATATCAGCCTGTGATTTTTCGTAAGTGCTCTTTGCCTTTTCGTAATTATAAGTAGCCGTTTCAAAATCGCTGTCACTGATCAGCTGCTTTTCAAAGAGCACTTTATGTCGGGCATAATTCTTTTGCTGGTAATCAAATTCGGCTTTTGCACTGGCAAGTTGTGCTTCCTGCGATTCCAACTCGGCCTGCAAAGTGACCTTATCCATTTCGGCGATCAGCTGTCCTTTTTTTACCACACTATTGTAATCGACATAAATTTTATCGATAATTCCCGATACCTGTGTACCCACCTCTACCTTCGTCACCGGTTCGACCGTTCCGGTAGCCGACACCATATCCGACATGGAACTGCGACCTGCAACGGCCACCTGCCAATTAATCTTCTCTTTAGCATCACAGCCCTGAAAAAAACAGGCGGAAATTCCGATGATCAGTACCATTCCACCGATCGTGCTAAGCTTTTTCTTTTTCATTATCTTCATCTTTGTATATTCTCAAACTCCACGTAACCCATAAACAGTTACTTTATCGCAATTTCTTTTCCCTGATAGAAATTCAGCAGTTGTATATTCAGAACAGCCGTATATTTCGCCTGAATCAACTCCTGTTGTGCCGTCGAATAATTATTCTTTTCGGTCAGCATCTCCAGGGTATTTTTCATGCCGAGGTAAAATTGTTCCTGAGTCAGCTCAAAGGACAATTCCACCGCCTTCAGGTGTTCCATAGCCGCCCGGAAACGCTCCTGAGCCGAAACGGCATCCTGATAGACATTTTCAACCGACTTAAGCAAATCCTTCCGCACTCCTTCATAACTCAGCTCTGCATTTTCAATGCCCAATTGTGCCAAGTTCACCGCAGTTCGTGCCGAACGATTGTTAAAGACCGGTATACTCAACGTCAATCCGACATTTTCGCTCCAATTCTGTTTCATCTGCGAACCGAAACTCCAGCCCGTCCCTGAAGTATGGCCCGATCCCAAACCGGCCGACATCCCCAGGGTAGGCAAAAAACCTGCCCGGACTTTCTGTTTCTGAATACCGGCAATCTCGATGTTCAATTGGTGATATTTCACTTCGGGCATAATCTGCAAAGAAGTTTGACAGACCATCTCCTTGGAAGGCAACAAAGCCAATACTTCCTGTGCGGACAAATCCGGAATATCCAGCTCCATCCGGTCATTAACATCCAGTTCAAGCAACTGTTTAAGATCCAGACGTGCATTTTCCAACGCCGTTCTGGCAACCACCAGCTGATATTTATCCGACATATACTGTGATTCCAACTGAGCGAAATCGGCCTTAGACAAAGCCCCGGCATCCATGAGTTCTTTTCCTCTGTCACGCTGGGCTCCGGATACCTCCACCGTATTGGCATTAATTTTCACGGTCTCGTTGGCATAAAGGACCTGGACAAATGCCCGGGTAATGGCCAACTCAATATTGTTTTCCGCCTCTTCAACCGAAAGCTCCTGCACCTCATTTTGTACATTCAGCTGCTGCAGATTTTTCTTCAGCCTTCCCCCCTGGTAAAGAGCAACCGATGCATTCAGATTATAAGAACCCGAATAAGTATGATGACTGCCTGACTCCGGACGGGGACGATTGATATAATTCTGCGCAGATGTAAATCCCAAAGAAGGCAAAAGCTGCGATTTGGCTTCTTTGACATTCTCCAGGCTTTCGTCCAATGCTATGCGACTCTGCCTGATTTGAATATTTTCCCGGCGGGCATATGCTATACACGTCTGCAAATCCCATCGCTCCGGTTTCTCCTGAGCTCCTGCCGACACAGCCCAAAAACACAAGCCCGCCGCCATCCAGTTTCTTATACATTTTATCATAACCCGATCGTTTTACTTTAACCGTTCCCCAACGGTATACTCTTAAATTACAATACAAATGTATTCACCACTTCTTCCCTGAACAATTTAAATATACCACCACGGTCTTTTCACCGACGAAAAGCACCATTTTTCCGACCAAGGAATTTGAACATCACGTGAGCTTTATATTCATTATGGCATTTTTTTTGCTAGGAACCAACGTTCATTCTGCAACAAAAACCATCGATTACATGAAACGAATTTGCTATCCCGCCTTTTATCTCTTGTGCCTGTGTTCATCCTTCTCCGCCCGGACACAGAACCCGGCAGAAAAGACAGAACCCATCCCTTACGGGGATATGGATCAATGGATGGTGAGAGTGGTGGACGAATCGTTTATCATCGGCGGAGCCACCAAATACTTATACGAAATCACTCCGGGGGATACACTTCGTAACAACACCCCATACCAAAATACGCTTTCTCCATGGGGCACCTCCACCGTGATGGCCAAGGTCAGCGGAATTTACAAAGCCAGCGTCACTATTTTCCCGGAAGTCCGGGACAAAGGATATTGTGCCCGGCTGGAAACCCGTATGGAACATGTAAAAGTATTGGGATTGATCAATTTATCGGTCATTGCCACCGGGACCATTTTTCTGGGAGAAATCCACGAACCAATCAGGGATACCAAGAATCCACAGGCCAAATTAAACAACAACATTCCTTTCTGCAAACGCCCGCGTGCGCTGGTATTCGATTATAAGGTTCACCCTGGCGGCGAGCAGGTGAAAGCCACCGGATTCGGCCGCATCACCCAAATTCCGCAACAAAACAACGCCGAGGCTTGTTTACTGCTGCAATACCGCTGGGAAGACGAAAAAGGAAATATTTTTGCCAAACGGGTGGGCACGGCCTATGAACGCTACGACCAGAAGGTCAGCGAATGGCAAAATGCCCATAGGATTCCTATCCGCTACGGAAACATTACCAAAGAGAAATTTTTCAAGCCCTATATGGACCTGATCCAGGGAGAAAACACTCCATACTGCACCAACAGCAAGGGAGAAACAGTTCCCATTCAGGAAATAGGCTGGGCAGATGCCGGAACACAACCCACCCATATGATACTGCGCTTTTCCTCAGGACACGGCGGGGCATACATTGGTGCTCCGGATGCCAAATTCTGGATCGACAACGTGAAGTTAGCCTATTAAATCGTTTACCATCATCCGGGCAAAACGGCCGGATGCTCCGGAAGGGCCCAGGCGGCGGATCACCTCATCGTAATCTTTCAGCATTTTTTCCCGGCCACCTTCACTGAAAAGGATATGGGACAATTCGCTCCGCAGATTCTGCTCAGTGAGATATTGCATCATCAGCTCTTTGACCGCCTCCCCGCCGAAAATCAAATTGACCAGCGATATGTATTTCACTTTCACAAAATGTTTAAAGAGAAAATAACTCAGCCGTCCTCCTTCTCCGCTATAACACACCACCTGTGGCACCCGCAACAAAGCCGTCTCCAGGGTAGCCGTGCCGGAAGTAACCAAAGCAGCCTTCGCCTGGCCGAGCAACCGATAGGTTTCTCCGTAAAGGATACGTACCGGTAGGTCGCCGACATAAGGAGCGTAATCGGCAGCAGTCATCGAAGGGGCTCCGGCAATGACAAACTCATAATCAGGAAAATGTCCGGTCATCCGGAGCATCACCGGCAAAACATATTTCAATTCCTGTTTCCGGCTACCGGCCAGCAAGGCAATAATCGGCTTCCCGGTGAGCCGGTGAGCCTGCACAAAAGCTTCAAAGGTTTCTTGCTGAAAAGGACGGTCAACAATGGCATCCACCAACGGATTTCCCCCGTATTGCACAGAATAGCCATATTGACGGTAAAATTCGGTTTCGAAAGGGAAAATGGTATACATCCGGTCGACATACTTTTTGATTTGCTTCACCCGACCGGTATTCCAAGCCCACAACTTGGGCGAGATATAATAAAATACTTTCAGTCCGGCCTTTTTGGCAAAACGGGCGATGCGAAGGTTAAAACCTGCATAATCCACTAAAATCACCACATCCGGCTTCCAGTTCTGCACATCTTCACAACACAGCCGGATATTGGCTTTTATTTTCCCCAGGTTTTTCAACACCGTGACAAATCCCATGACAGCCGTATCCTTATAATGACGGACGATTATCGCCCCGGCTTCCCGCATGAGATCCCCGCCCCATCCGCGGATCTCAGCTTCCGGATCCTCAACCTTCAATCCTTTGATCAAGTTCGAAGCATGCAAATCGCCCGACGCTTCCCCGGCAATGATTTAATAGCGCATATCATACAAATTAAAAACGACATTGTT